>DATCCP010000198.1:0-2009 GCA_036511215.1 Candidatus Krumholzibacteriaceae bacterium | reverse complement strand
CGGCCGGGGTGAGCGGCGACAGGACCCGCGCGCTCGCCGGTGGCGAAGGCAGTACTTGTTTCACGTGAAACTAGGGGAGGGTGCGCCTTTTTCGGAACAGCACCGCCACGCCTCGCCTCTCGGGAAGCCCCGTTGCGGACTCGAATTGCATCGAGCCTTTCTGTGTGCCCTGAACCTCGCTCTCCCATGAGCGTCCCTTGACCGTGAGATACGCCCCGTCCGGTCCGAGCAGCCGCTCCGCGAGAGGAAGGATCTCTCCGAGTCTTCCCGCCGCCTTCGATACGACGAGATCGAAGGCCTCCGGGCCCGCGTAGCCCGCCGCGTCGCCGCCGAATACCTCGATGCCCTCGAGGCCGAGGACGGCCACGATCCTCTCGAGGAACAGCTGCGGTTTCGTTTTCCGTTCGAAGAGGGTGACGTCGAGGCTGGGGCGCACGATCTTCCATACAACCCCCGGAAAGCCGGCGCCAGAGCCGATATCCGCGACCCTGCGCATGCGAAGCCCCCACTCCTCGGCCAGCCCAAGGAGGAGGAGCGAGTCGAGAACCAGAAGAGCCAGGTTCGCGCCCTGGCATCCCTTTCCTACGAGGTGCATCTTCTCGCTCCAGGAGTCGACCTGTTTTGTATACTCCACGAGCCGCTCCCGCGATTCGAGCTCCATCCCGGGGGTTCCGGCCCTCCGGAGCGCCGATTCGACCAATGCTTCGATATTCCCGTCGGTCATGCCCCGCCCTCCCTCGCGCGTTTGCTCAAGAATATCATCAGGATCGAGAGGTCTGCCGATCGCACGCCCGAGAGCCTCGACGCCTGGCCGAGCGTCGCCGGCCGGAACTTGCGCAGCTTGAGCCTCGCCTCGGCGCTGAGCGCGTCCATATCGTAGGAAAAGTCCTCGGGGATCCGCATGCGCTCCATCTGGAGCATTCTGTCGGCGAGCTTCCTCTGGCGGCGGATGTAACCCTCGTATTTGACCTGAATCTCGAGGGCCTGAGCCTCCCGCGGCTGCTCCCCGAGGCTCCCGGCCGGCAGAACCCCGGCAATGTCCCCGACTCCGACACCTGGCCTCTGGAGGAGGCGCGAGGCCCTGATCGGCGATGACGGGCCGGCTTTCCCCTTGGCGGCGAGGATTCTCGCGCAAGTATCCGCCGGAATCACGAGGCGCTCGAGACGCCGCCGCGCTCCCGCGACACGCTTTCGCCTGAGAATCATCTCTTCCCAGAGGCCGCGCGACAGGAGTCCGGCTCGCACGCCGTGCCTGAACAGACGCTCGTCCGCGTTGTCCTGTCTCAGGATGAGCCTGTGCTCCGCCCTCGACGTGAACATGCGGTAGGGCTCGTCGATATCCTTCGTCACGAGATCGTCTATGAGAACGCCGATGTACGCCTCGTGCCTTCCGAGCGTGAGCGCGCGCCCTCCCTTGAGCGCGAGGGCCGCGTTGATCCCTGCGATCAATCCCTGGGCGGCCGCCTCCTCATAGCCGGACGTGCCGTTCACCTGGCCGGCGAAATAGAGCCCCCGGATCCGACGCGATTCGAGCGTCGCTCGCACCTGGTGCGGGGGATAGTAGTCGTACTCGATCGCGTAGCCGTATCGCACGATCGCGGCGTCCTCAAGGCCCGGGATCGAATGGATCATGGCCTCCTGCACATCGCGCGGAAGGCTTGTCGAGAGCCCGTTGACATAGATCTCGCAGGAATCGCGCCCCTCCGGCTCGAGAAAGAGCTGGTGCCGCTCGCGATCGGCGAAGCGGACCACCTTGTCCTCGATCGACGGGCAGTACCGCGGGCCGATCCCTTTGATGCGGCCGGCGTAGAGGGGGGAGCGGCCGAGATTTGCGCGGATAATTTCGTGCGTTCTCGCGTTCGTGTAGGTGATGTAGCAGGGGACCTGCTCGACCCTGAGCTCACCGGTCCTGAAGGAGAACGGAGTCGGGGTCGCGTCCCCCTGCTGCTCTCCGCAGCGGGAATAGTCGATAGTGTCCCTGTCGAGCCTCGCCGGCGTCCCCGTCTTCA
>DATCCP010000197.1:0-4134 GCA_036511215.1 Candidatus Krumholzibacteriaceae bacterium | reverse complement strand
GAAGGACACCTCCACCGTAGCACAGGACACGACAACCGGCGCGCCGCTCGAACAGCAATGGAAGTACGCGCCGAGCGATATCCTTTAGTACGCAGCCACGCTTACTTGCTCCTGTCCGGATAGGGCGGCGGCGGCGGAATCCTGACCGGCTCTTCCTTCATCTTCTGCTGGATCAGCTCGATCGCCTTGTTGAGCTGGTCGTCTATTCCAGCAAACTCCCTCGCCGGGTCGTTATCGACCATGAAGTCGGGCTCGACCCCGTGCCCTTCCATGATCCATTCTTTTCCCTCGACGTCGTACCGGGAGAATTCGGGCCGGTTCATGAACCCGCCGTCCAGAAGCGGCAGGGTCCCGCGGATGCCGACCACGCCGCCCCACGTGCGTTTCCCGATGAGCGGCCCCATATGGTACTTCTTGAACCGGTAGGCGACGATGTCGCCGTCCGAGGCCGAGAACTCGTCGATCAACATGACCTTCGGTCCCATGATGATGCCACCCGGGTCGGGCGCCGGCGCGCCGTTTCGCGCGACGTCGATCATCGCAACCTCACGGCGGAGCCGCTCGATGATCTGCTCGGAGACGCTCCCGCCGCCGTTACCCCGAACGTCGACGATCAGGGCCTCCTTGCGGAACTGCGGATAATAGTACTTCACGAACGCGTTCAGTCCCGGGACGCCCATGTCCGGGATGTGGACGTAGCCGACCTTTCCGTCCGTCGCCTTACTCACCTTCTCGATATTGCCCTCAACCCAGCGTAAGTAGTACAGCTCTCTCTCGTCGTCAGTCGGGACTACGACGGTCTCGTGGCTTCCTGCTATCTTCGGCGCCGCGTTGACGCGTAGCGTGACCTGCTTGTCAACGGTTCCGACGAGCGCCTGGTACAGGTCGGGGAGGGCGTTCGTGGGCTTTCCGTTGATCGCGAGAATATAGTCGCCCTCCTTCACCATCACGCCGATTTCCGTGAGCGGAGAGCGGAGGCTCTTGTCCCAGTTCTGTCCCTTCAGTATCTCGGTGATCCGGTAGTACCCGGAGGCAGGATCGCGCTCGATCACGGCCCCGAGAAGTCCTGTGCGTATGCGCTCCGGCTTGGGGTAGTCGCCGCCGCCGACATATGAGTGGCCGATGCTGAGCTCGCCGATCATCTCGCCGATGATGTACGTGAGGTCGGTCCGGTGGTTCACGAAGGGGAGAAGCGGTTCGTATTTCTTCTCCACCCCTGCCCAATCGACTCCGCGGAGATTGGGGGCGAACATGAAATCACGCATCTGACGCCAGCATTCGTGGTAGATCTGATCCCACTCGGCACGCCGGTCGAGATTGACCTTCATATCCGAGAGATTCAGGCGGTCCTTGATATCGATCTTCGCGGTGGGAAGATCGATAATGGCGTATCCGTCCGCGAGCCCCACGAGCATCTTCCTGCCGTCCGCCGATATCTCGTACCCGCCGAACTCACCGAGCTCCGTTTCCTTCTGCTCCTTGAAATCATAGACGAGAAGCTTGGCCTTCTCGTCCTTGCTCCCGTTGCGGACGTAGTAGAGCTTGTCGCCGGCGGACTGGAGATTCCGATAGCTCGAGGGAGTAATCGGGAGAGCGGCTATCCGCGACTGGATTCCGTCGGCATCGACCTTGACGTCAACTTTCTTCTCCGGCTCCTTCTTTTCGGCATCTTTCTTCCCGGCGTCTTTCTTCTTGTCCGCTTTCTCCTTGTCCGATTTCTTCTTGTCGGCCTCTTTCGCCGCCTCGGTAGTCTTCACTTCGTCGCTCTTCGGCTCAAAGGGCGATTTCGTCTCTCTTGCGAGGGTGACGAGGTAGATCCCGGCGAGGTCGCGGTAGATGTGATTGTATTCGAGCTGGCCGTAGGTCGGTGAGAAGCTCCGACTCGAGACGAAGAACAGGTATTTGCCGTCGGAGCTGAAGGCCGGAGTGTCCGAGTCGAACCATCCGTCCGTGATTTCCGTGATTTGGCCCCCATTGACTCCGTAGAGCTGGATCGTCGTCATCCGAGCCTCTTCGGGTTTCGCATACGCGATCCACTTGCTGTCGGGGGACCAGCAGAAATCGTGCATTTCCCACTGGGTCGCCTGGACCACGAGCGTAATCTCTCCCGTCCCCACATCCACATACTCCAGGCGCTGCTTCTTGTCCGACCAGAGAAGCATCTTGCTGTCGGGAGACCACAGGATCTCGTATTTGTAATTGTCCCCGTTTTTCGTGATCTGCTTCGCGGGGCCGCTCCCGTCCTGCGGCATCATCCAGATCTCGTCTTCCCCCGAGGCGTCCGAGACGTAGGCGATCCATTTTCCGTCGGGGGACCATTTGGAGTTCCGCTCATGGACGCCGGGGGTGTTCGTGAGGTTCCTCGTGTTCCCGTACTTCACGGGCACGGTGAACACGTCACCGCGGGCGCCGAAGAGGGCCCGGTTCCCGTCCGGGGCGATCTCGAAATTCGTGACCTCTTTCGAAACATCGCGCAAGCCCCCGCGGCCCGAGGCAAAATCCTCTTCGATCACTATGCTGAGCTTCTGCGTCTCGGCGGAGACGAGATCGAAGCGGTAGATGTATCCGCCGTTCTCGAAGACGATCGCGTTGTCGCCGAGCGACGGAAACTTGACGTCGAAGTCGGTGAAGTCGCTCAGCTTCTTGGTCTCGTGCGTACCGAGATCGAGGACGTACAGGTTCATTCTCTTGTTGTCATCCCTGTCGGAGAGGAAGTAGATCTTGTTTCCGCTCCACATCGGGTAAACGTCCTGGGCAGGATTGTCGGTGAGGTTGGTCGTTGTCTTGGCGGCGAAATCGTACAGCCAGATGTCGTCGGCCTGCCCGCCGCGGTAGCGCTTCCAGGTGCGGAACTCGCGGAACACGCGGTTGTACGCCATCTGCTTCCCGTCGGGCGAGAACGAGCACCAGGCGCCGCGGGGAAGCGGGAGCTGCGTCGAGAGGCCACCAGCGACCGGCACCTCGAAGAGCTGTCCCTTGAAATCGTTCCACTCTATCCGCCTCGAGCGGTAGATGAGGGAAGAGTTGTCCTTCCAGGTCATCACGATGTTGTTCGGCCCCATGCGGTCGGAGACGTCGTCCCTGCCGAGCGTGGCGGTGAATGTGACGCGCCGCGGGACGCCCCCCTCCGCGGGCATGACGTACACCTCGGTGTTCCCGTCGTACTGTCCCGTGAAGGCGATAGTCGTTCCATCAGGCGAGAAACGGGCGAACATCTCATAGCCGACGTCGCTCGTGAGCCGCCGGGCCACGCCCCCCGACGCGGCGACGGTGTAGAGATCTCCCGCGTAGGTGAATACGATCGTGTTGCCGTGAACCGCGGGAAAACGCAGAAGTCGCGTCTCCGTTTGGGCGGCGAGCGGCAGAGCGACGAGCAGAATCAGGGCGACGAGGCAGAGGGTACGCAGACGCATCATGGGAAGGCTCCTCCGGTGAATGGTGAAACGCGGACGGTACAAGTCATTGGATTCTATGGGAATTTCGGGGCCTTGTCAATTGCGAGATATGCTCCGCAACGGAGGCTCGGCTAGAGGGAAAATCCGGTCTGAAGAGCGATCATGAGAGTGCCCTTTTCCAGAAGGTAGAGCGTCGGATAATGCGTGTCGAGATTCATCGCCCTGTTCGTGTGGCTGAGCGTGATCGTCGTGCCGGAAACCGGCGCCCACCCGAACCCGAGATTATAGAAAGGATAGAGAAAAGGATCCTCGTTGGAAACGTCCAGGTAGTTGAAATCGAGATTACATACGACAACGCAATTGCCCGGCAGTTTGTACAGCGCGTCAGCGCGAAATATGAAGGTCTGCACGTCCCGCCCGGCGTAATCCGTATATACGGCCCACTGGCTGAAAGGCCGGAAAAAGACGTGGAGCGGGTAGAGCTGTGCTCCGATAGTGTTCCATGAAGAGCATGCGCTGCCATACCCATCGTACCCTCTATAGAAGAAGCACGATCCGTTGTATGTATTTCCTTCGTTGAAATAGCGCCCATAGTATCTGTACTCGCCTGTCAGGTTGAGATCGAGCTTCTTCATCTCCCCCCGATACGTGCACCCAATGAGGTCGGCGCAGCGCTTCATGCCTCCGAACGCCGGATCCTCGACGCTCCGCACGCCGACCTGCGTGTAGAGACGGATCC
>DATCCP010000196.1:0-2120 GCA_036511215.1 Candidatus Krumholzibacteriaceae bacterium | reverse complement strand
ACCGCCATCACGCGCCGGGGATACCGTATCTCGACGACGTCCCCGGCGCGGACCTCCGCGCTCGGCTTCGCCTTCCTACCGTTGATCGAGATGCACCCCGCCTCGCAGCCCTTGTGCGCCTGGCTCCGCGTCTTCGTGAGGCACAGGGCTTTGAGGAGGAGATCGATTCTCAAACCGGCTATTCTCCCTTTATCACGACGGAGTAGTTCTTCTTGAGATCCTCGATGTAGGCGGTGAGTCGTTCCTCCAGCTTCTGCTGCTCGAGGAAATTCGTGAGCTCGGTCTTCGCCTCGTCGTACGAGTATGGGCGCGCCGGGTTCAGGCTCACGACCTTGACGACGCGGAAGCCCCGTGCCTCCTTTGTGACCGGCGCGATCCCCCCCGCGGGCACGTCCTTGATCGCCGCCTTGAACTCGTCGGGAAGATTCGAGACCGGGACCTCGCCGATGAGGCCACCCGTGTTCTTCGTCGCGAAATCTCCCGAGTACTGCGCCGCCTCCTTCGCGAAATCGGCGCCCCCGACGATCTCGCTCCGCACCTTTTCGGCGAGCTTCTGCGCCGCGGCGACGTCGTTCGGCGTCGCCTCCGCACGCGCGAGAATGTGCCGCAGGGTGTACTGGTCCCCTTCGACACCCTCGAGCTTTATAATGTGATACCCGAACTCGGTGAGAACGGGCGGGCTCACCTGTCCCACGTCGAGTGCGCGCGCCGCTTCTTCGAACGGCGCGTTGTTCAGATCCTCCAGCTTGAGCGTGCCGAGGCTCCCGCCGAACTTCGCGCTCGGGCAGTCCGAGTACTGCTTCGCGAGCTCCGCGAAGTCGCCGCCGGCCTTGAGCTTCCCTTGGACCGTCGCGATCTTGTCGTGCGCCTTCGCGAGCACCGCGTCGGAAGGCTTCGGCACGATGAGAATGTGCGCGAGCGTCAGGGTCTCGGGCCGCTGCGGAAGCTCCGCGAGGTGGGCCTTGTAGTATGCCTGAACATCCGTATCCGACACGCGGATATCCGGCCCGATCTTTTCCCGTATCAAGCCGTTGATGAGCAGCCTGTCCCTGATCGGCTCGCGGTACATCGCGCGGAGAGCGTCGAGGGTGAGACCCTCCGCATCGAGCTGCCTCTTGAACGCGTCGTCCCCGCCCATCTGGGTCTTGAAGTCCTCGATCTGCTTGTCGACGGCCGCGTCGACCTCCTTGTCCTCGACCTTGATGTTGTCCTTTTCCGCCTGGAGCACGAGCAGCGCGTCGCCGATGAGGTTGTTCAGAACCATGTCATGTATCTTCTTCTCCTCGTCGGGCGGCACGGAGGTGCGCTGGGCCTGCACGAGGTAGCGCTTGATCGCGTTCTCCACGTCGCTCTGCATGATCGCCCGGTCCTCGACGGTCGCGACGACCCGGTCGACGACGGCCGGCCCGCCTGCCGCCTCCGCCGTGTCGGGAGCGCTCGTCCGGGCGAAGGCGTGCGGCGGAGACGCCGACGCGATGAGGGCGGCCGCTGCGATTGCCGCGCCTGCGAATGCGAGCTTCTTCCATCGATACATCGCCGTACCTCTTTCGATTTCAGGGGTTTTCCGTTGTATCCGGTTCCTCGACGTTCCCGAGCGTATCCGCCTCCGGAGCGCTCTCGCGCAGGTATGATTTATCCTTGTAGCGTATGTCGGCGTGCACCTTGAGCGAGTCGAGAAGCGCACGATACGCGTTTTTCCGTTTCTCGAGCATGAGAACGTTCAAGATCTGTTCGCGCTCGTCCTCGAGACTGACCGCGACAAGCGCCTCGCGTACGTCCTCGAGCCTGAAGATATGATAGCCGAAATCAGATTTGATGACGTCGGTCGTCTCTCCCGGCTTCATGCCGAAGACGACCGCTTCGAGCTCGGGGATCATGTTTCCCTTCGTGAGGTAACCGAGGTCCCCGCCGTGCTTGGCCGTCGCGTCGACCGAGTAGCGGCTCGCTACAGACGCCCAGCTTTTCGTCTTGAGGAGCGCCTTCGCCTTCTCGGCCTCTTCGAGCGTTCCGACGAGGATCTGGCTCACGCGATACTCGTACATGTACTCGCGCTCGTGGGCCCCGTAGTACGCCTCTATCTCGTCCTGGCTCACGCGGGTGCGCTTGCGGAGCTCCGTGAA
>DATCCP010000195.1:0-8169 GCA_036511215.1 Candidatus Krumholzibacteriaceae bacterium | reverse complement strand
TCACGACGAACGGCGCTCGCTCGTCACCCTCGTTCTCGTTCCCTCCGGTCCCGCCGCGAACGTCGCGGTCAACGACCGCGACGAGGTCGTCGCTATCGGCGCCGGCGCCGCGAAATCCGCGCACGGCGAGCGCCTCCTCGGCTATACGGGAATGGCGGTGCTCTCTCCCGAGGCTTTTCTCTTCTTTCCCCGGGGAAAAAAGGCGGCGCTCGTCCCGATTCTGAGCGAAATGATCCGGACGAGGCCGGGGTCCGTCCTCGGATGGAACGCTGCGGCGGATGTCGCCTCCTGGGTCTGGGGCGACGTGGGGTCGCCCGCGGGATACCTCGCTATCCATCGCGCGATCCTCGTCGCGCGCTCGCGCTTCGATCCGGCCATCGAGGTGCCCCCGTTCCCCTTCCACGCGGGCGTCGGAGCGGTCGTCGACCCGGGGGCGAGATGGACCGGATTCTGCGAAATAGGCCGGCGCGCCGTAGTCGAGCGGGACGCGCACCTCGAAAATTGCGTCGTTCTCGATGATACGGTCGTCGCGCGCGGAAGCGCCCACTCGAACGAGATACTATTTCCCTGGGGCGCTCTCGGGGCGTCGGATGGTGCATGACGGTGGCTGATCCATCGGAGCGGAATATACGAGAGGCGGCGCTCGACCTCGCGAGGCGCTCGCGCTTCGGAGAGCTCGCTTCGGGGACGACCCTGTCCGCGATCGCGAATGGAGGCTCGGACCGGCGGTTCTTCAGGCTCACGCACGGCCGCCGCACGGCGGTCGTGCTCTCCCAACCCGGGGGCGGCTGGGAGCTCGACTCGTACGTCGAGATCGCCCGCTTTCTCGGCCGCTTTCGCGCAGGCGCGCCCGAGATCTATGCCTTCGACCGGGACCGGGGCATCATTCTCATGGAGGATCTCGGCGATCTCCACCTCGAGGACGCCCTCCGCGCGGCGTCCTCCGCCGAGACGGAGTCCCACTATTCGCGCGCCCTCGATATCCTCGTCGAGCTCGAGACCTCCGTCACCGAATCCATGCTGCGCGAGGGGCTCCTGCGAGAACGGATCTTCGATGAGAAGACGCTCCTCGGAGAGACCGCGTACTTCATGCGGGAGTTCATCGAAGGATACTGCCCCGTGCCGGTTCCGGATTCCTGGGAAGCGGAGCGGCGATTCCTCGCCGCGACGCTCGAGCGCGAGCCGGCGGTTTTCATGCATCGGGATTTTCAGAGCAGAAACGTCATGCTGAAGGACGGGCGGCTCAGGATCGTCGATTTCCAGACGGCGCACCGGGGGCCCGGGCTTTACGACGCGGCATCCCTCCTCAAAGACGCCTACCACCCCGTCCCGGCCCCCCTGAGAAGAAGGCTCCTCGAGGAGTTTCACGCGAAGCTCCAGTCGCGGGGCGCCCGGAAGGGCGAGCGCTTCGAGACCTTTTTCACGACGCTCACGCTGGCCGGCGTGCAGCGCACGATGCAGGCGCTCGCCGCCTTCGTCAAGCTCGGGGTTCGGAAGGGCAAGCCGGGGTTTCTCGATTCCATTCCGAACGGAATCGATCTTCTCGAGGAGGGCGTACGGGAGTCGGGGCGCCTTCCGGGGCTCGAATCGATGGTGGCCGCGATACGAGCTCGCCTGCGCGGGGCTCAGGAGAAAGGATCATCGTAGCAATGTGGAAGGTTTTTCTTACGACGTTCGGGATCATGTTTCTCTCGGAGATCGGAGACAAGACGCAGCTCGCCGTCATCTCGTGCTCGTCGCGCTTCCGCTCGCCGTGGATCGTCTTCGCCGGGGCGGCGCTGGCCCTCGTCCTTGCCACCGCCGCCGGCGTATTCGTGGGAAACGCGCTTCCCGCCGTCGTCGGCGGCAAGGCGATCCGCTTCGTTTCGGGCGGGCTCTTCGTTCTGTTCGGGTTCCTGATACTTATCGGCAAGTAGGGCGCGCTACTCCTCGGCGACCTTGTAGATCTTGTCCCCTATCCTGACCCGGTCCTTCACCTTCGTTCCCACGGAGGTCCCGGGGCCGGCCTCGTTCACCTGCGCGTGCTCGATCTGAAGCGAGTCCACCCGCTGGGAGAAATCGGTCGTGTGCCCCTTGAAGTGAACCTCGTCGCCGACCTTGATCCCATGAGCGGTGACTCCGAGAGCAGCGACGCCGATCTTGGCGAAATAGTCCTTAACCACGCCAACCTCGATCTCTTTCATACCGCCCTCCTGGCCTTATGGACGCCCGGAAGTTCCCGATGCCGCATACGAGCCCAACTGTAGAAAACCGCGCGGGGTTTGACAAGAGAATTCAGGAGCGCTCCGGAAGCTCGACGAGGCGGTCTCCCGCTTCGCGGTAGCGCGGGTCGCAGGTGAACATGACGACCTGGTGTCTCCTCCCGAACTCGCGCACGAGATCGAGGGCCCGCTCGCGCCGCGCGGGATCGAAATGGACGAACGGGTCGTCGAGAAAGAGAGGCTGACTCTCTCCGCCGCTCATGAGCTCGATCAGCGCGAGCCGCACGGCGAGGTGTATCTGATCGCGCGCCCCCTGGCTCAACGCGCCCGGCTCGACGCGCTCGGGAGCGCCGGAGGCGCCATGGGCGCCGGCCGCGTCCCCCGCGGCGGGGATCGCCTCGATCTTCAGGGAGAGGGGATCGACGAAGAGCGTGTCGTAACGGCCTTCCGTGATCCGCGAGAGGTAGGCGCCGGCGAGCGGCGGAAGCTTCTCGGCGAGGTAGCCCGATATCTTTCTCCGTGCCTCGTGCAGCGCATCGAGAATCGCGTCGAGGACGAGCACCTTCCGCTCCGCGCGCCTCAGGCCTTCCCGCGCGAGCGCGAGACGCTCGGCGATATCGCCCGCGTCCATGCGCTCGAGCGCGGCGAGAGCGCGCTCTCGCTCCGAGCGCTCGTCGGCGAGACGCTCCCGTTCCGCGAGTCGGTCGCCGATATCGCGATCGAGCCTGAGCATCCCGTCCCCGTCCAACCTGAAGGGCTCGAGCGCGGCGCGCGACTGCGAGAGCGCCCGCACCTCGATCGCGGCGTCGCCGTACTCCGCATCGAGAGCCCCGATGAGGGCGCTCTGTTCGGTCGTGCCGTATCCCACCGCCTCATCGAGACGGGCATCGACATCCCGTGCGCGCTCCAGCCATGAGGCGTACTCCGCCAGCAGCGCCTTCGACTCATCGAGGGAGCGGCTCCCCGCCCATGCTGCGCGGGCGATCCTCAGTCGCTCGAGCTCGCCGCGCCCTTCCGTGGGATGCGCCGCCTCCCGCCCCCTGCCGCGCCCCGCGAAGTGCCAGACGAGGAGCGCGAGCCCGGCGATGGCGAGGACGAGCATGGGGATTTTCCAGAGTAACGCTCCGGCGACGCCGGCGAGGATGAGAATCGAGGCGAGAACGCTCCTCCAGGCCGCCGCTGCGGCCGGCTTTCCCGGAAGCGCTCCCGCAACCCCCGCATCGAGGAGCGCCTCCCGGGCGAGCTCCTCCCTCACTTCGTCGAGGGAGGCCGCCGTCCGCGACGCGAGCCCCCCGGCAAAACGCGCACCCCCCCCGGCGAGCCCGTCCCTCACCGCGCGGAGCTCCTCGATGCGTTTCAGGCGTTGTCTCAGGCCATCGGCCTTCTCGCGCAGCGAGCGTTCGTTTCTGTCGAGCTCGCCGTGGGACAGCGCCTTTTCCCGCTTCGCCTTGAAAATTTCGAGCTCGGTGTCGACGAGCGCGAGCCTCGAATCGACGCCGGATATCGCCTTGAGAAGCCCTTCCCGTGCGGCCGCGAGGGAGGTGGCCTTCGCGGCCTCGTGTTCGAGGAGATCGACATCATCCTTGAACCGCTTGACGGCGCCCCGGTTCGCTTCGTTGACCGGCCGGTCCTTTCCTTTGAGAAGCTCCTTCCGCTTGCCCTCGACGACGAGCTGAACCGTCGCCGGCGTCACGTCCTGTCCCCCTCCCCCGAGGATCTCCTCGATCCTCTCGCCGATCGCGCCGTCCGCTTCTCCGACCCGGGCGAGCTCCTCGTGGCGGACGCCGCAGATGCGCAGAAAGAGATTCTGATCGGCCAACGGAAGATGCTCCGCGAGAAACTCGTCCACCCGCTTCCCCTTCGCGAACGGTCCGCTTTCACCGCCCCGGTACAGCGCCTGCTCCTTCCCCCCGAAATCGCGGACGAGACGGTATGCGTCGGGTCCGAGCCGGAAGTCGAGCTCGATCCTGAAACTGCCCGCGGCACCCCATCGCGCAAGCGCGAGCACGTCCGCTCTCTGCGACGACGCATTCGCGTAGAGACCGCTCACGATGCCGCGGAAGAGGCTCGACTTGCCCCCCTCGTTCGGCGAGAGGACGACGTTGAAGCCGGGGCAGAGCTCGACCGAGACCTCGGTGAAGGCGAGCACATTCTCGAGAGATACCCGTTCAATCCACACGTTCGCCGACCTCGTATCGCGCGTCCCGTAAGCCGCCGCTACCCGATGAGGTCCCTCCCCTTGAACAGCTGGTAGGCGAGCTGCAGCGCTTCCTCGTACAATTCCCTCGTCTCTCCTTCGGAGCTCTCGATCTTTTTCAACATGCTCCGCACGAGCGCGCCCGCCACGGTCTCCTCGGGGACGGCGAGCAGCGCCTCCCTCGAAATTTCCCTCGACGGCCCCTTCCCCGCGAGCCGCACGGAGAAATAGTGCCGCTCGAGCTCGGACGAGCCGACTCCCGGATCGAGCGCCGAGTCGATCCCGATGAGCCCGCTGAGCGAGAGATCGAGAATGAGGTTCGGATCGGGGGGAACCGCCTTCAGGACCCGCTGGATGAATTCTTCCGTCGAAGCGAGACCCGTACAGTCGATCGACCGGCTTTCGACGCGCCGTTTCCCGACGGCTCTCCGTTCGAACGCGATCCCCCCGCTCGAGAGCACGGCCGAGACGGCGAAGCCCGCGCCCTGCTGATCGCGCGCGACGATCTCGGGGGAGCCGCTGTAGAGAACGGGAGGGGCGTTCTCCCTGAGCACCCGATAGGAATGCCAGTGGCCGAGCCCGACGTAGTCGAATCCCCGCTCGATATCCTCGAGGCGCGCGGGTGTATCCCCGGTGTCGAGATCTGCCGAGAACCCGGCAACCGAGCAGTGTGCGAGGCACACGTTCCACCGGCGGCCCGGAACCGGCGCGAGGCCCGTCAGTCCGCTCTCGGCCGCGACGTTCGAGGTGAGCGCCTTGCCGTGCACGGCGAGCGAGAGCTCGGGGATCTCGATCACCCGCCTCCCCGGCGCGAGGACGCGAACGTTGCCGAGCGCCTCGAAACGCTTCAGCTCCCGCTCGTAGATTGAGCCCGCCGAGAAGTGATCGTGGCCGCCGGGAAGGATGACGACGTGGCACGAGGGCCCCGCGTCGTGGAGACAGCCGATCACGAACGAGACGTCGGCGTCGCTCGTCTCATACGCGGAATCGAAGAGATCCCCCGCGATGACGAGGAGATGATACCGCTCCTCGCGGGCGATGAGCGCCACGCGCGCGAGCGCCTCCCGCAGCGCGAGCCGCTGCTCGCCGCCCCTCCGTCCGAGGAACTGGAACGGCGCACCGATGTGCACGTCCGATATATGGAGCATCTTGATCGTTTCCATGAGCGCTTCCCTTCAGCTTCGCACGCCGGACACCGGCGCCTCACGCTCCTCCCGAAAAGAGCCCCTCGAGGTATTCCCTTCCCCGCTCCGCCCGGGCAGGATCCACCTCGAGCGTCATGAGGGGAAGCGACGGCCGGGCGCGCAGGAGAGCGACGAGCGCGGGAAAATCGAAAATCCCTTCCCCCGGGGGGAGGTGATCATCCGAGAGGCCGTCGTTATCGTGAAGATGGAGCGCGACAACCCGTTCGCCGAGGACATCCCACCAGCGCCTTACGGGGAGACGCGAGAACGCGTTGATGTGCCCCGTGTCGAGGCATACCGCGGCGGCACCCACCGGGACGAGGTCGACGAGGTGCGCGAGAACCTCCGGGCGCTCCTCCCATGCATTCTCGAGGGCGATCCGCACACCGAGCTCGACGGCCCGCTCGACGACAGGGCGCATCCGCTCGCTCCAGTTGCCCAGCCACACCCTGAGCCCCGCGCGCGAGAAGAACGGAGAGTAGTTCGTATGCATGACCATGACGGGGCCGCCGAGCCCCGCGGTCACCTCGAGCCCGCGCAGCAGGCATTCGGCGCTGTATGCGGAGATATGATCGTTGAGGCTCGCAATGTCGAGACCGAGGAAGGGGCCGTGCGTGAACGTCGTGAGCCCCCGTGCCTCGATGAGCCCGCGCATCCGGTCGACGTCCCCATTCGGGAGGTTCATGAGGTGACGAACGTCGTTCATTCGCACCTCGGGATAAAAACGCGCCCGCGCGGCCGGATCGAGCCTCGCTTCGAGCTCATCGAGCATGATGCTCACATGGAATATCATGCAGCCACCCCGCACACGAGCGTGCAAGACCTCTCTTGACCGTCACGGACCGTCCGAGTATCCTACAAGGCGCCGCCGGAACGTTCGAATCGCGCCGGTGGCCGTCAACGTATCACATATGCGGCCGCTCGTGCAAGAACCCGGCGGCCAACACGCAAGGCGGTGCATGCAATGAAACTGGTGGAATGCGTTCCCAATTTCAGCGAGGGACGCGACACGGCGAAGATCGAGAGAATCGCGAGCGAGATCCGGTCCACGGAAGGCGTGAAGCTCCTCGACGTCGATCCGGGAAAGGACACGAACCGCACGGTCATCACGTTCATCGGGACGCCCGAAGGGGTCCTCGAGGCCGCGTTCAAGGCGATCGCGAAGGCGGCCGAGATCATCGACATGCGGACGCACACGGGCGCCCATGCCCGCATGGGAGCGACGGACGTGTGCCCGTTCGTGCCGGTCTCGGGTGTCACGATGGAGGACTGCGTGGAGCTCGCCCGGAAGCTCGCGCGGCGCGTCGGGGACGAGCTCGGAATTCCCGTGTACCTCTATGAGGAGGCCGCCACGAGAGTCGAGTGCCGGAACCTCGCGAACATCCGCCAGGGAGAGTACGAAGGCCTCGCGGCGAAACTCGGGGACAGCGCCTGGAAGCCCGATTTCGGACCCGCCGTGTTCAACCCCGCGAGCGGCGCGACGGTCATCGGGGCGCGCGAGTTCCTCGTCGCGTACAACGTCAACCTGAACACGCGCGACGTCAGGATCGCGCGCGAGATCGCCTTCGAGATACGCGAAAAGGGGCGCGCGAAACGCGACGCCTCGGGCGCGATCATGAAGGACAGCCGGGGGGAAACGGTCTTCGAGCCCGGAAAATTCATGGCATGCAAGGCGGTCGGCTGGTACATGGAGGATTTCGGACGGGCGCAGGTGTCGATGAACCTCGTCAACTACAAGGTGACCCCGCCGCACGCGGTCTTCGACGAGTGCGTGAGGCTCGCCGAGACACACGGTGCGCGGGTCACGGGGAGCGAGCTCGTCGGCCTCATCCCGCTCGAGGCGATGCTCCGGGCGGGACGGCACTACCTCGCGAGACAACGGCGAACGGTGGGCGTTCCCGAGTCGGAGCTCATTCACATCGCGGCGCTGTCCATGGGAATGAACGACCTCTACCCGTTCGATCCCGCGAAGAAGATCATCGAATATCAATTCAAAACCGAGGGCCGTCTCGTCGGTATGAAGGTGGACGCATTCACGGACGTTCTCTCGACGGACGCCCCGGCCCCGGGGGGCGGGAGCGTCGCCGCGCTCTGCGGGGCGCTCAGCGGCGCCCTCTCGTCGATGGTCGCCGCCCTGACCCATGGGAAGAAGGGGTATGAAGCCTCGTTCGAGGAGATGGAGACGGCCGGCGTCCGGGCGCAGGCGCTCAAGGCCGCTTTCCTCGAGGACGTCGATCGCGACACGGAGGCCTTCAATCGGGTCATGGACGCCATGCGCCTTCCGAAGGGCACCGACGCGGAGAAAAAGGCGCATGAGGCCGCGATCCAGGAGGCGACCGTGGGAGCCACGCTCGTGCCGCTCGGCGTTCTCCGACGCTGCCTCGAGGCGGCCGAGCTCGCGCGAGCCGTCGTCGAGCGCGGAAACAAGAATTCGGCGAGCGACGGCGGGGTCGCGGCGCTCACGGCGCGAACGGCGGCAGAGGGCGCATTCCTCAACGTCGCGATAAACCTTCCGGGCATCACCGACGAACGTTTCAGGACGGAGACGCTCGCGGAGGCGGAGCGCCTCCGCGGCGAGGTGATCCGC
>DATCCP010000194.1:0-9416 GCA_036511215.1 Candidatus Krumholzibacteriaceae bacterium | reverse complement strand
GCAGCGCCGCGCGATCGAAGTAGTCGTTGCCGGAGCTCGTCTCGATGCGCACGTCCCCGACGCTCCCGTCCCGCATGAGACGGAAATAGACGACGCAGGTCAAGCCCGCGCGCCCCTGCGAAACGGCCGAGTACCAGTTTTCCGACACCCTGCGCTCGATCGCGGAGAGAAAATACGAATACGGGAATCGGGCCGCGTCGACGGCTATTCCGGTGCCGTCCCCCGCGGCGCCGCCCGCACGCGAGCCGGCCGCCTCTCCACGAGGCTCTTCGGCGGGAGCGGGCGCCTTGCTCCCTCCCTTCGCCTTCGACTCCGGTTTCTTCCCGGGTTTCTTCGGCACGGCGGCCTTGGGCTCCTCTCGCCGCGGCGCTTTTTTCTTCGGCTCTTCCTTCGTCGTGGTGACCTTCACGTCGTCCCGCTTGGCATCGGCGCCGGCCGGCCTGCGCGCATTGAGCGAACCGATCACCCTGATGGAATAGATCTTCTCGGGGAGATGCATCCGGGCGGCCGAATGCCACTCGATGAAGAGCGCACCGAGCACGAGCCCGTGAAGGATAAGAGAAATGACAAGAGAAAACTTCATGCACCCCCACCCTCACGACATTCCGGCCGATAAGGAAATGCCCGACTCCTGAAGCCGGGCATCGGAAAAACCTTCGGATCGCGGGCGTAGTCGATTAATGAAGCTTGAACCTGATCGGCACCGCGACGTGGGCCCTGACCGGGACCGTCCGCTGCTTTGCCGGCTTGAAGAGGAAATGCTTCGCCGCTTCTTCCGCGGCCTTCTCCATGGCCGACGTTACGTCGGACTGGATGACGCTCACCTCGAGAACTTTGCCGGTTTCGTCGACGAGCACGTCAAGGAGCACCGTTCCTTCGATCCCCGCCTGACGGGCGAGGTCCGGGTACTGCGGATTCTGCGCCCTCAGAAGAACGGGCGCCTCATCGAAGGCCATGAACTCCTGCGCCTGCTCGGCAGCCGGCGGCATGTAGCCGGGGACGCTCGTACCGCTTCCGCCCTCGCCGGCGTCCCCGAATCCCTCACCCGGAGGAGCGAGCGCCAAGCTGTCGAGCTTTGCCGCCGTGTGCCCCGGTTTTACCGGCACGGGCTCGATCGCCGTGTATGCCCGCGAAGAGCTCATTCTCATGGTCGCCATCGGAGGATGCGGCACGTTCGAGCTTCGCCTCTGCGCCCCTGCAACGACCTTGACGGCGTATGTCTTATCGGCCACGCGATTCCACGCGTTGGAGCTCCAGTTGTAGAAGAGCCCCACGAACACGATCACATGGCATATCACAGAGATGACAGCTGAAATCCTCATGCATTCGTACCCCGCCGAATCACTTTTCTTCCGATGCGACGAGCCCGAGATCCTCAATCCCCATCATCTTGACCCTCGCGATCACCTTGAGGACTATGTCGTACTGCACGCTCCTGTCGACCTTCAAGAAGACTCGCGGCACCCCCCCTGTGAGCTCATTCTGCAGATCACTGGAGAAATCATTCCAGGCGACGGGGCGATCGTTGATATATATGGCGCTGTTCTCATCGATCGAAACCGTCACGCCCTCCTGCTCCAGCTGCTTCGCCTCTGCCTTCGGAAGGGTGAGCTTCACGCCCTGCTGGAGAAGGGGAGCCGCGAGCATGAAGATGATGAGAAGCACCATCATCACGTCGACAAGGTTGATGATGTTGATTTCGGCGTTTACATCGTTGTGACGCGAACGTCTCATTACGACTCCCCCTACTTCTTGCTAGCCTGGGCGAACGCGTCCGCATTGGGAGCAATCTCGAGATCTACGTACATCTTTTCCACAATGCGGTTCCGGAAATTCGAGGAGAAGTTGGTAAGCTCATTCTCCTTCGTGCGGATGAACCGCGAGTTATAGTTGTAGCCGACGAGCGCGGGGATAGCCGCCCCGAGGCCGAAGAAGGTCACGATGAGCGATATTGCGATACCGGGGCCGACGACGAGGAGGCTCGCAGAGCCCTGGACGCCCATGCTCATGAAGGCGACCATGATTCCCCAAATCGTGCCGAAGAGGCCCATCAGCGGGCAGGCCGCCGCCGTGGTGGCGAGAAATATGACGTTCTTCTCCCAGTCTTGGATGATCGAAACGATGGAGCCCTCTATCGCCCTGTCGAGAGCGTCTTCGTTCCGTATCTCGCCCTTTTCGAGCTCTTCCGCCACGGACTTGATGAGGCGGGCTTCGGGGCTCTTCCGAGCCTTCACCGCTTGCTCAACCAATACCTTGATGGATTTCTCCTCCTGATACACCTTGAGGAACTTGCGGGTATCTCGCTTGGCGACCCGGTACAGCCGGGCCTTCGAGATCATGATGGACCAGGAAACGATCGACATGATCGTCGCCAGCACCAGAATTACCCTCGCAAGTAAGTCTGCGTGGGCGAAGACTTCCGTCATGTTTCCCGTCATTTGCAGAAAGAACACAGGTCCTCCAAGCTGCATAGTGCATCCTCCTTTACAAATTCACACGGTAATCTACTACTTAGCTAACGGTCAGTCAAGAGCGTTTTGCGAGGGGAATTTCGAATTCTAGGGAGCGTCCCCGGGAGGGCGAATCGGGCCGTGTTCCGGGCTTTTTCGCCTCGGGTGAGCCGTGGATTCGACGTCCAGAGAGGAGTCTATCTGCCCCTGCCCTTCATGCCCTGCCGCCGAATGCGTCCGACGCGTCCCGCGAGCGCCGTTCGTTTCCGGCTCACGGGAGGGCCGGCAGGGCGCGCGTCGCGGCGAGGGGGCGCTATCGCCTCGAGAAGAGCGGACACGACGTGGCCCACGGCCGTTATGCCGGCCGAGGAGCGAGAGCCTCCGAAGGAGACCGTCCTGGGCTGGATGGCGATGAAGGTGATTTCAACCGGCAGGGACCGCTGAAGATAATCCGCGAGCACGCTCAGCGGAAGCTGATGGGTGGAGAAAGACACGCCCGCGAGATCGTCGCGCTCGAGAAGACAGATCGAGCCGGGCTTCAGTCCCATATCCGCCGTATCCACGAATACGATGTGGCCCCGCTCGCCGGTCCCGTGGCCCCGGACAAACCTGATGATCTCTCCCGTCAAGTTCTCGGGAGCGGTGCCGCCTTCAAATGCCGCGCACCTCGACCCGGCGCCCGCGCAGGACCGCATCAGCTGCCGGGCCACGAGAACGCCGGCGGCATCGTCCGCGCGGAGGTCGGAACCGATTCCGAGAACGGCGATCCGGTCCGCTTCAGACAGAGTCTTCTGCAGCGTCTTCCTGAGGAGCGTCGGCGTCAGAGGTTTCGGGAGGCTTGGCATGGAAAATCACCTTCAGTTTGCGCCGGTCCGTATTGGCCAGCTCGTATTCGCTCGTTGCCTCGAGCGCCTCTTTCGGGCATGAATCCACGCATTGTGCGCAGTAGAGGCACTTGTCCAAGTCGATTTCTGCCTCGAAACGTTTGTCCCCCACCTTGGTGATCTTGATGGCGTTGGAGGGGCAGTCCCTCATGCAGGCCTTGCAGCCGATGCATCTTTCGGAATAGAACTTGAGCTTGCCCCTGAACTTCTCGGGCATCTCGAACTTCACGTGCGGATACTTGAGGGTGGCCGGCTTCTTCAGGGAAGCCTTGAGCACTTCACAGACCATCTTGCCGGGTTTCTTCATCTTCAAACAATCCTGTTGATTACGAGACTGATCAGTATCTGGAACAGCGCCGCCGGCGCCAGGAACTTCCAGCAGAACTCCACCATCTGCTCGATGCGCAGCCGGGCCGTGACCGTCCGAAAGAGAGCCAGAAGGAAAACGATAAACAGCACTTTCGCCAGGTAGATGACGAATCCCGCGACCGGGCCCAGGCCGAAACCGAACGGCAGGAACACGGCGGAGACGAGCGAAGCGCCGACGACCATCTCCATGTCGATGGCCAGCCGGAACAGACCCAGGAGTCTGCCGCTGTACTCGGTGAACGTGCCTCCCACGATCTCGGTCTCCGCCTCCGGGATGTCGAACGGAACGCGCTCGAGCTTGCCCTGCAGAGCCACGAGCGCCACGAGGAACCCGATCAGATTCGGCAACGTGAGAAGCGGATGAGCGCTGTAGAACTCAACCATCCTGCCGAGCGACCAGGTATGCGCCACGAGCGCCGGGGCCAGAACCGCCAGAAGCAGGGGAACTTCATAGGCGAAGAGCTGGGTCAGCGTGCGCACGGCGCCGATCGTCGAGTACAGGGACGACGAACTCCAGCCGGCCAGGAAGAACGCGAGCGTCGGGAGCGTCAAGAGGTACACCACGACAATCACGCTGCCCTCGAACGATATGATCGGTTTCGAGCTCCACAGCGGTATGTGCATGAACGCGGTCAGGACCGCCGTCAGCGCGAGGACCGGCATGAGCTTGAACATCAACGCGTTCGCCTCCGTCGGGATGATCTCCTCCTTGGAGATCAGCTTGACGAAATCCGCGAACGGCTGAAACCACGGGGGCCCGATCCGGTTCTGCAGCTTCGCGTAGAGCTTGCGGTCTACATACTCCACGGCCCACGCGAAGACGCACAGGAACAGGAATCCCGGGAACACCGTTATCCAGAACAGCGGCCAGGCCATAGGGCTACTTCTTCTCCTGTCTCTTCAGCTTCGCGTTCAGGGCCGAGAAATCGATGCCTCGCTCCAGGTACCAGCCGATGCCGAGCAGGCGCAGGCTTTCCCACGAGAGCATCTCGCTCTTCCTGCTCGACCGCTCCCTCACGCGGATCATCCGGTCCGTGCACGAGAAACAGGGGTCGATGGCCGCGAGCGTGATGGGCACGTCGGCGAGGTTGTTGTTCTCCAGCATCTTCGAGACCGACTGAAGGTTGGCGAGCGTCGGGGCCCGCACCTTGACCCGCTCCGGCTTGTCGGTGCCGTTGGCTTTTACGTAGTGGACGTCCTCTCCGCGCGGGGCCTCGTAACGGCTGACGGCCTCCCCCGCCGGGATCTTGCGCGGCGCCTTGACCGTGACCGGACCGTCCGGAATCTGCGCCACGATCTGGCGGATTATCTTGTACGACTCCATGAGCTCGAGGACCCGGACGAGGGTCCGGCCGTACACGTCGTTGTGCGTATCGGTGATGACCTTGAACGACAGGTCCTTGTAGGCCGCGTAGGGATCGTCGCGGCGGACGTCCCGGTCCACGTTCGAGGCCCGTCCCGTGGGCCCGACGGCTCCGAGCGAGACCGCGTCCTCGTGGGAAAGGGAGCCGACGCCGCTGAGCCGGTTGATCAACGTGGTCTCCTGGGTCGCCACTTCTATGTAGTACTTGGTCCGCTCCTCCAGCACGTCCATGACCTTCAAGAGGCCGTTCAACTGCTCCCGGGTGAAGTCACGCCGGACACCGCCGATCGTGTTCATGCCGTAGTTCACGCGGTTTCCCGAGAGGGAGGCGAGCGTGTCCATCACGACCTCGCGATCGCGCCACGAGTACATGAGGAGCGTGTCGAAGCCGACCTCGTGACCCGCCACGCCCAGCCAGAGAAGGTGGCTGTGGATCCGCTCGAGCTCGGCGATGAGCGTGCGGATGTACTGGGCTCTCGGAGGCACGACGAGACCCGCTATCTCCTCGACAGCCTGGACGAAGCAGGTCGAATGGGAGTGCGAGCAGATTCCGCACACCCGTTCCAGAAGATAGACATCCTGTACGTAGGTCCGTTCCTCGGCGGCCTTCTCGACGCCGCGGTGGTTGTAGCCGAGACGCATGTCGGTCTCGACGATCCTCTCGCCGCTCAGGGTGATGCGAAAGCTCTCCGGCTCCTTCAGGGCCGGGTGCTGCGGTCCGATTGGTATCTTTACCCTAGCCATTCTTGATTTCCCCTTTCGAGAACCCGGCTCGATCGAGCATCTCGGGTTTCCAGTCCTTGCGAAGCGGGTACTGGCCGGCCGGCCAGTTGTCCGGGAGCGGATATCGCTCGCCGGGGGGCAGTCCCTCCACCTCGACGCCGAGCAGGTCGACGACCTCGCGCTCGTATATCGCGCCGCCCGGAAAGAGGCCCGAAATGGTCTTGATGACCGGTTTCGTTTTCGGCACTGCCATCTTGAGATTGAGCATCGTTCCGTCCATGCGGGCGAGGTGATAGAAGAAGGCCAGATTTTCCCCCTCGTCCAGGCCGGTTATGGTGCAGAGATTCAAAAAGCCCATCGCGAACGCCGCGTGCTCGAAGACCTCCATGAAGCGGTCCGCGGGCACGTCGGCGAATATGCGCCGTTCACGCTTGACCACGATCTTCTCGGCCATGAACGGGAACTTCGTCGCGAGCTCCTGACGGATGGTTTCCTCGTTAGCCATTGAGCTGCGCCTCCGTCGTCTCCGCGGGCGCCTCTGGCTCCGCCGCGAGCAGCTTCTTTCCCTCGAGCGTCGAGAGCAGCTTGACGACGCCGTCGATAATGGCGGTGGGGCTTGCCGGACAGCCCGGAATGTATACCGACACCGGGATCACTGCGTCGATCCCTCCCTTGACGTTGTAGCATCCGGCGAACACGCCGCCCGAGCACGCGCAGGTTCCGGTCGCCACGACGAACTTCGGTTCCGGCATCTGCTCGTAGATTCGCACGAGCCGGTCCTCGATCTGGCGGGTCACCGGGCCGGAGCAGACCAGCACGTCGGCGTGCCGCGGCGTCCCCTTGAGCAGGATGCCGAATCGTTCGATATCGAACCGCGGCGTCAGCGCCGCCACGATCTCGATGTCGCAGGCGTTGCACGCGCCGGTATTGAAATGAATGATCCACGGCGACTTGATCCGCGCCCACGTGACGAGCTTCTTCATGAACTTCATCGAACCCTACTTCCTGAACAACACGAACAAACCGATGACCAGACTGACGCCGTAGCCGATGGCAATGCCCATCGCCGAAACGGACCCCGACGGCACCGTTGCCACGACAAGGGCCAGAACGTGCATGATGGTGAAGAAAAACGCGAACGGGAAGAACTGGCTGTAATCCGGCTGCACGCGGTTTTCTTTGACGTCCTCGCCGCAGGCATACGCCTTCCCCTTGCCGCTGCCGCGCGGCGTAACGACCGAAAGCGACATGATGCCGAGCAGTCGAAGCACGAGCAGCATCAATGCGAGCACCGCGATGAAGATAACCGGCGTTGTCAGAACCCACGAGCTCACAGCGAACCTCCCGTCTCTCCGTTCGATGCCCCGGCAGCCGACCTACCGTCTCCCGTATATGTGTACACCTATCCCCTCAGATTTCTTAACTTGCACGCATCCAGGTCGTGATTGCGCCTGTGAATCCCGATGACGACGCCCGCCGCCACCGCAATCACGACTACCTCGATCACGATCAGCGTGATGATGAACGTCTGGGCCAGGGCCATGCGGCCGGTGACGTATCCCGCCACGCCGAGGAACAGGGTCACCGATTTTATCAGAAGCTCCAGCCCGATGAGGATTCGGATCAGATTGCGGCTCACGAGGATGCAGTACAGAGCCGTCACGGCCAGCAGCACGACGAACACCACACCCAGGGAGAACAGGGCTGTGAGGCCGCCGGTCATTTCGCCGCCTCCCCGTCATCGTCTTTTCCCTTGAACAGCACGACCACACCGAATACCCCCGCGAGGATTATGAGGATCTGGCCGAGGAGGTCGAGCCTCCTTACGAACCACAGAACCTGGCGGACGCCCTCGACCTCGCCCGATAGCGGCGCCGCGATCCGCTCGGCATGGATACCCGAGACGGCGAGGCGCCAGCCGACGATGGCCACGACGAGCGGCAGAAAGACGAAGCGCTTCAAGATTCTCAGCTTCTCCCACCGCTCGTCCTCGCATGAATCCGCTTTCGTGAGGCTGATCGTCGCGATGAAAACGACGGTGATCAGGCCCGCACAGACCGAAAGCTCGAACACGGCGGCGAGAGGACCCCCCAGGTGAAAGAGGATCAGGGTCAGAGTGGCGCTCGATACGGCCAGTCCGATGGCCGCGAGCAGCAGGTCCGAGATCATGACGGTGCATACGCCCGCCACGAGAAGGGCCGCGAGCAGGATTATCGTCGTCGTGTCAAACGTCATAATATGCTCCCGACAGGCAGCAGAAACGTTCCGAAGATCCACGGCATGAAGATTCCGATGCCTATCGTAATCAGCGCCAGCACGGAGACCGTCACCAGTATCCACGGGCTCGCTTCCTTCAGGTTCTCGAGACCCTGGGCCAGCTGTCCGAAGAAAACCCGCCTCTGCATGGAAAGGAAATAGGCCAGCGTTATGAGACTCGCGAGAATGGCGAGCGCGGCGAGGTACGGATGTCCGGACTTCCAGACCGCCACGATGATGATGAATTTGCTCCAGAATCCCGACAGCGGCGGAATGCCCGCGGTGGAGAGAAACGCGATGACCGACGTGGTCCCCGTCACCGGCATCTTATCGGAGATCCCTCCGAGCTTGTCCATGTTCCGGGTGCCCGACTGCTGCTCCACGGCGGCGGAATTCACGAACAGCAGGGACTTGAATACGGAGTGGTTGAAGAGGTGGAAGATCGCCCCCGCCACTCCCAATGCGGAACCCGCGCCGAGCCCCAGGACGATGTAGCCCACCTGGCTGATACTGGAATAGGCCAGCATTCGCTTGAAGTCGTTCTGCCCGAGCGCCGCGAGAGCCCCGATAACGATCGAGACGGCGCCGATAATGAGGAGCAGCATGTTGACCGTCGCGCTCATCGCGAAGACGGAGGTCACGAGGCGGATCAACGTGTAGATCCCGGTCGTTTTCGTCACGATCCCGGCCAGCAGCACCGACGTTGCGGGAGGCGCCGCCGTATATGCGTCCGGCAGCCAGCCGTGGAACGGGACCAGGCCGCCCTTGATGAACAGGCCGGCGGTCAGGAGAATCAGCGCCGCGACAAGAAGGTGATCGTGGCCGCCGGTCTCCGCCATGCTCGCACGAATGCTTTCGAACGAAACGCCGCCGACGACGATGAACAGAAGGGCGATTGCCGCCAGTATCATGGCCGTCGCCGCCGCCGAGAGGATGATGTACTTGAAGGTTCCCTCGAACGCATCCCGGTCGCCGTTGAAGGCGATCAGGATGAAGGATGAGACGGCCGTGATCTCGAGGAACACGTAGAGGGAGAAGACATCGTCGGCGAGCACGACGCCGTTCATGCCGGCGAAGGCGAGAATCGCGAGATTGGAGAAGTTGAACAGCCGCTCCGCGTCGCGTATCGAATACCGGGCGACCATGAGAGCCGAAAAGCCGACCACGGCGATGGCAAGGAGCATGACGAGCGTCAGATTGTCCACGGCAGGAACGAACCGCAGGAGATTGCTCAACGACGCCAGCGAGCCGCCCCGGATGAAACCGGGAGCCAGCACCACGAGAGCCGCCTGGAACAGACACAGGGAGATGCCGAACCAGAAGGCGGCGCGCCTGAGGACCGCGTGGAAGGGCAGGTTCAGGACCACGACC
>DATCCP010000193.1:0-2026 GCA_036511215.1 Candidatus Krumholzibacteriaceae bacterium | reverse complement strand
GACCGCCGATTCTCTCCTCATGCAGATGTCCACGTCGATTTCATCGTTTGGGATCGACCGGGATCAGGAACTGTATGTTGTAACGTATTCCTCATCCGGCAGCGCTACGGGCATCTATCGCTTCTCGGGCAGGCTGGTGCCCGGGATACCGCGATCCTTCGCGCTCCATCAGAACCGCCCCAATCCGTTCAGCGAGGCAACAAGCATTCCATTCGGGCTCAAGCACTCAGCGGCCGTGTCGATCAGAATCTTCGATGCCGCAGGACGACTCGTGCGCACGCTCGTCAATGGGGAACGCCCCGCGGGGACATACCGTGAAACGTGGGATGGCATGGACTCGAGCGGCACGGCGGCCGCGAGCGGAATCTATTTCTGCCGGTTCGACGCCGGGGGATACAGGCGGACCATAAAGATAGTGTTGCTCAGGTAATCCAGTCCGGCTGGATTGGCACGACGGAGGAAGCCGACCGGGGATCATGAGATTCACGAACTACAACTTGAAATGCTGGATCGCGGCGGTTGTCGTAGGGCTGTCGCTCGTCTATGCGATTCACATGACGGCGGTCTCTCCCCGGTGGCTCGTCGATGACTCCTACATCCTCTTCAGGTACGCGGAGAACCTCGCGCATCACGGCGCGCTGACCTGGAACGTGGGGGAGAAGCCCGTCGAAGGGTACACGGGCGCGGCACTCCCCGTGCTGCTCGCGATCGGGATGAAGCTCGGCATCCCGCCGGCCTTGGCCGCGCATGCGCTCGGGGTTACTTTCTATTTCCTCGGCGGCATCCTCATTCTCCTCATTCTCGGCGGCTTCAATATCGGGAGCGCGATCGCTCTCATGCTCTACTTCACGGCCCCCTTCATGTTCACGCACGAATGGAGCGGTCTCGAGACGACGATGTTCGCGACGGCGATGCTGCTCCCGATCTATGCATTCGTGTCGCAGCGCCGCGGGCTCTTTCTCTTGTCGATTCTCTTTCTCAGCTTCGTGAGGCCCGAGGGAGTGCCGCTCGCGATCGCGCTCCTTCTCTTGTACCGGCCGTTCTCCTACAAATCTATTCTCATCTACGTCGTTCCGCTCGCCGCGTACATGCTTTGGCGATGGATGTACTACGGCCAGCTCCTGCCGAACACCTATTACGCCAAGCATGTCGGGTCCGGGATATCGTTCTACGACTATATGGCGCTGGGTGTTCGGAACTGGCTCCTGTACGGGGGCTTTTTGATGGATTCCGCGAACGCCGTCCGGTCGGGCACGGTCACGTTGACGTACAATCTTCCGGATCTCTTTGATTTCTGGGTGCAATTTCTCCTGAAGCCCGCGCTCGCGGCGCTCGTCGTGCTCGCATGGGGGAGCATTCGAAAATACAGATACCTCACCGCGGCGACCGCCGCGTTTTGCCTCTTCTGCGTCATGAGCTACCTGACCTTCAAGCTCGAGATGAACTTCTCCCACCGGTTCTTCGTGCCGTTCTATCCGATCGCGATTCTCGCGCTCGGAGGGCTCATTAAGAACGCCGGCACGAGCATTCGCCTCGTTCTCGCTGTCGTTCTTCTGATAATGCCGCAGCTTCGGACCAATGTGGATCGCGTGGTGAACGAACGCGAGAGCTACTACGCCTCCACGTACAAGCAAATGCTTGAGGAAGAGCACGTCGTTATCGGCAAATACCTCCGGGAGAAGATTCCGCCGGGCGAGTGGCTCATCGTATACGCGGACGCGGGAGCCGTCCCCTATTACGCAAAGCTCAAGACGGTCGATTTCGGCGGTCTCAACGACGCGTACCTCGCGAGAGAAAAGCCCGGCGTCGATGAGGCTCGTGATTACTTCTACTCGCGCAACGCAGCCGCAGTTGTGCTGACCGAGCAGCCGCCGTCGATCGGGCATGACCTCTCGATGCTTAACGGGATACTCAAGGACCCTCGATTCGGGAGGTACTCGCTCGTCGGAATTTACGGATCGCCCGCGAGGGAGGGCTATTTCCAGGCACTCTACATCCGCAAAGATCTGTTGCCCCTCTGAATGCG
>DATCCP010000192.1:0-8915 GCA_036511215.1 Candidatus Krumholzibacteriaceae bacterium | reverse complement strand
GTACTGGGCCTGGGCCCGCGTGAGAGCCGCCTCCGCCTGAGCGACCTGCACCGCGGAGTTCTCGATCTTCTCGAGGCTCGACTTCACGCCGGCGATCGCCTGACCGACCTCGGAACCGACCTGCCGCTCGACGTCGGCCGTGTGCGCCCTCGCGGAACGGATGTTGGCATCCGCCTCCTCTTCCTGGTGCCGCGTGCGGTGACCGTTGAACAGGGGGACCATGAGCAGAACGCCGGCTGCGACGTTGGCCTTCCACTCGTTCAGATCCGGTATGTATCCGTTCTTGAATCCGGACGTCACGTTGAGCGCGAGCGACGGCTTGTCGCCGAGGGAGGCGAGGCGCGCCTGGACGGCCGCGGTGTTCTCGGCGTCCCGCAACACGACGAGCTCCGGGCGTTGGCGCTTCGCCGCCGCGAGAACGGAATCGGGACTCAGCCGCACGGGCAGGGCGTCGATAGCTCCCTTCGGAGTAAAGGAGCGGTCCGGCGGGAGCCCCGTCAGCTGGCGAAAGAGGATCTCCTGCGTCTCGAGCGACCTGACGGCGTCGATCCTGTCGTTTCGAGCCGCCGCGATCCTCACCTCGGTCGTCAGGGAATCGAAATCGGTCGCCGTGCCGGCCTGTATCTTCTTCACGCTGACCGCCAGGTGCTGCCCGAGCGCCTCGATCTGCTCGTCGAGAACGGCGATCGATCGATGAAGTATCAGGATCGCGTCGAACGCCGCAATCGTCTGGTACGCGAGGTTGGATTTGACCACGTCGACGTAGTCGGCCGCGCCTCTGCGCGCGGACTCCGCCAGTTGCACTCCCGTGGATATTCTGCCGAAATCGTACAGCGTCTGGCGAAGTCCGAGGTGGACGTCATAATTGTTCGCCGGGTAGAACTTGAACGTGCCGAGCCCGGGAAAACTGATTTCCGGGACGGGCTCGAGCAGCTCATACACCCCCGCGAGCGACACGTCGGGATAGTACGGGCTGCGGCTCGCGCCGACGCGCGCGTCCGCCGCGGCCACGCCGTATCCGGCCTGTTGAACGAGCGGATGATTCTCGAGCGTGAGCCGCACCGCCTGCTCGGCGGTGATCGAATCGGAGCTCGCGGGCCGGGCCTCGCATAGCCCCGAGAGAATCGCCAGCGACAGAGCCATGACCGAGAAAATCAGTTTTTTCATTGCGCACCCTACTCCATGTGTGCTTGAAGCGGTTTCGCGCCGGCACGGATGCGTGCGGACGCCACTTTGTGTGTCTTGAGGAAAAACGCCGGCACGACGCCGATCAGGATTATGCCTCCCGCCAGCAGAAAGACGTCGTCGACCGCCCTGATGAACGCCTGATTGGCCACGAAGGAGCCGATCTGCGCCCGCGCCTGGTTCACGGCCTCGGCGCCGGTGGAGCCGGCCGTGTGAACCGCGTGCGCCTGCAGCTTCATCACGGTCTGCTTGAACGCGTCGGAATACGGGTTGACCTGCCCGCCGTACATGGCCATGTGGTAGATCGTCCGGCGGGTGAGGATCGTCCCGAACACCGCGACGCCGAAGCTTCCCCCGAGCTGCCTGATCACGTTGATGAGACCGGAGGCCTGAGCCATCTTGCGGTTCGCGATCTCGGAGATCGACAGCGTCATGAGCGGCGGGAAGAGGATCCCCATCGCGATGCCGCGCAGGTACAGCGGCAGCATGATGTCGTGCCGTTCCGAGAAGAACGACAGAGAGCTGAACTGATAGAACGTGAAGGCCATGAGCATGATCCCGAGAAGGGCCGGAATCTTCGGACTGCTCCGGTCGGCGAAGAGGCCCGCAAAGGGCGCCGATATCATTTGCAGGAGTCCGACCGGCAGAAAGACGAGGCCCGCCTGAAGCGCCGTGTATCCGAGGGAGTTCTGAAGGTAGATCGGGAGCAGGAACGTGCTCCCGAACATTCCGAATCCGAAAAGAAACATGAGAACGTTGCTCACGGCAAAATTGAAATTCTTGAAAAGATTGAGCTCGATGAGCGGATGCTCCACGCTGAACTCCGTCGTGAGGAAAACGACGAGCGCTACGGCCGAGACGGCGAAGCAGGTGCGGATATAGGTTGAATGCCACCCGCCGGTATTCCACGCGGAGTTGCCGTTGGAGAGGGCGAGAAGGAGCGACGTCAGGAAGGCGGTCAGCGAGACGAATCCCACGATGTCGAACGTGCGCACTTCCTCCGACATATGCTCCCGGAGAATAACGAGGGCCGCCGCCATGCCGATGATCCCGACGGGAATGTTGACGTCGAACACCGCGTGCCAGGAATAGTGCTCGATGAGATAGCCGCCGATGGCGGGACCGAGCGAAACCGATGCCGAGGCGGCCATGGACCAGAATCCGAGCGCGATGCCCCGCTTCTCCGGAGGAAACTCCCGGGTCACGATCGCCATGCCCACCGGCATGAGGATTCCGGCGCCCGCCCCCTGGAGAATGCGAAACACGATCAGGGCGTTGAGATTCCAGGCGAGACTGCAGAGAAAGGAGCTCGACGTAAAGACGAAAAGGCCCACGAGGAAGATCCGCTTGTACCCGAGGTGGTCAGCGAGCCACCCCGAGGTCGGCAGCATAACGCCGAAAACGAGGAGGTAGGCGGTCAGCACCCATTCCACCCTGTCGACCGACACGCCGAACGACGACATGAGCTTGGAGAGCGCGACGTTGACGATCGTGGCATCGAGCACCGCCATGAATGTGCTGATCATGACGCCCGCGAGCACGAGCCACCGGTAGCTCGGGTGCGTGGGCGCGAGCTGCGGATAGTCCTCCAGCAGCCGTTTACGGAATGCTCTCCACCCGGCGTGCGCCATGGATTATTTCCTCTCCACGCGAACCTTCACCTCGACCGACATGCCGGGCACGAGGAGAAGCCGCTCCCCGGTCGAACCGGAACGCCCGGCGTCGATCGCGATCTTGACCGGGATGCGCTGCGTGACCTTCGTGAAGTTGCCCGAGGCGTTGTTCGGCGGGATCAGCGAGAATCGCGATGCGGCCGCCGCCCCGAGGAGTGTCACGGTGCCGGCGAACTCGCGACCGCCGAGCGCGTCCACCTTCACACGGACCGAATCGCCGGGATGAATGACGCCGAGCTTGGTCTCCTCGAAATTCGCCGTGACCCAGAGATTCCCGAGATCGTACAGGGTAAAGATCGGCTGACCGGGCTGGACGATGTCTCCCGGTACGATCCACTTTCTCGCCACCACCCCCGACTGGGTCGCCGTAATCGTCGTATTTCCGAGCTGCGTTTCGATGACGGCGAGCTGCGCCTTCGACGCCTCGACCTGGCTGAGCGCGACTTTGTACTGCGCCCTGGCCGCTTCGAGCGCCTTCGCGGCATGATCGAATTGCTCTTTCGTGACGACCTTGCTCTTGAATTGGGACGAGGCGCGGTCGAAATCCTCCTGCGCCCGGTCGATGTTGATCTTCGCGACCGGCACGGTCTCGCGGACGTATGCAAGGGCGGCCTGCGCCTGCGCCTCCTGCGCCCTCAGGTCGCTTTCGTCGAGGCGGACCAGAATCTGGCCCTGTTTCACGCTGTCCCCCTCGGCGGCGTTCAAGAGCGTGACGCGGCCGAGCATCTTGGCGCTTATGGTCGTCGCATCCCCGTCGACGTACGCGTCGTCGGTCGAAACGTAGCCGCGCATGTACGCGTACCAGTACACGGCAACGAGAGCCGCGACGAGAATGAGAATCGCGACCGGAATGATCACACGCTTCCTCCGATGGAGGCTCCTCTTCTCGGTCCCGGCGGCGGCCGCTTCATTTCTTTCATCGACCATGGCTCACTTCTTTCTCCTCCGTCCACTCGATCTTCATGACCTTCATCAGGATCTTCATCGCCTCGCACACCTTGTGAACGTCCCTCGCGGGCAGACCGTGAATGTCCCGCATCAGCAGTCCGAACCCGGACACGGGCATCCCCCGCATTATCTGCCGCCCCCGCGGCGTCACGTGCAGGCGCACCACCCGCCTGTCCTCCGGGCCCCGGCTTCGCGTCACGTATCCTTTTTTCTCGAGACGGTCGACGATCCCGGAGCACGTGCTGATGTGGAGATACATGTTCTCGCCGAGCTCGCCGAGGGAGATCCCCGGCCGGTGCGCGACGATGCTCAGCGCTCCCGCCTGCTGCCCCGTCATCCGGTATTTCTTCATCAGCTCCCAGGAATAGCGCTGATGGACCTCCTTGACGAGGCGGATCGATTTCACGATCTGCCCCGCTTCCCGCCCCCGCTCGTTCGTCTTTTCCGCTTTGCGATTCATGGCACTCGTTTTGTATTCAAACATTATGCATACAAAATATGCGCGGCGGCGCTTTCGTCAAGCCTTTCTTTGCGCGGAGGGAGCGCCCTACTCGACCAGAAGGAACGCGTAGCGGTTCATCGGCTGCGAATACGCGGAAAGAACCTCTATCGGATAGCCGCACCGTCCGGCGGTCGCGAAGACGTCGACCGCCAATGCTTCCGGCGTCGGGCGCGCGAGCTTCGGATTCTTGCACAGCTCCCTCGCGCACGCGCAGGCGGCGCAGAGCTCGCAGGAGTCCATCGGGAGCAGAAAGGCCTTCTGGTAGCCCGCGAGGAAGATCTCTCGCTCGAGTTTCAGGAGGGCCCGGTTGATTCGCCGCGCCCACGGTTTTCGGTCCCCGGGTTTTCTGACGCGCTTCTTGAAGTGGAATACCGCAACTGCCCTGTATTCATCGAAGAATTCGCGGCATTCCTGGACGGAGGGGACATTCGGGGGACAGCAGGCGTTTCTCCCGTACTCGGCGCAGCCGTATGTGCATTTCATCCGCACCCATCGGGAGACGACCATGTCCGCGGGCTTGATCCACGTGAAGTCCGTGAACCCGTGTTTCGCGAAGAGCTTTTCAAGCTTCGGATATTTCCTCATAGCGGAGACGCTCACCTCGTTTCGGTTCGTCAATGATCATACCGGGGGCGCCTTGCCGGTCCGCCCCCCACCATTCGACCCCACTTCCTCCTCCCCGATCATGTACTGCAGGATACCCCAGAAGAGAACGACGGCGGCGAGCCCCGCGATCGCCCAGAACTGGATGCGATAGAAGGCGAACATCTGGGCGAGAAATATACTGACGAGGACGGCCCGGGCGAACATGCGATAGGCGGCGAGCCGCGACCGCCGGATACGTATCAGTCCGAGAACGACGAAGACGCCGACCGCGAGATCGGAGACGAGCTCCCCCCAACCCGCGAACGAGAGCTCGCTCCGGCGCTTGCCGCCGAGAACGATGATCCCCTGCACGAATGCGACGAGGCCGGTCGCTACGAAGACGAACACGACGATCGTCGTGAACCAGCGCTGCCGCACGAAGCCCCGGTACAGCGACCACACTCGGTTCTTGCTTCTCGCGATGACCCCGGGCGCGTGCGCGGGCGCGGTCCCGATCCGGTCGAGAATCGTCCCGATCGAGGCGGCGACCGGATCGTCTTGATCGCAGCGAGCGAGGTATTCCCGCGCCCGCCGCGCCCCCTTTTCGCCCAGGTTTCCAGCGACCGCCTCCTTGGCGAGATCCAAAGCGTTCGCGAGGTATGCCGCCTGCGAGGGCCGGGCGCGGCGCTCGATCGAACGCGCGGCGATATAGATGGCGACGAACGTCATATACATGACCGCCACGGCGGGACGATAGAAGTAGTTGTTGTCGCTCGTGAGAAACTTTCCGATCTCGTCGATGAACGCGCCGAAGCCGACGCCGCCGATCACCGCCGCGAGATGGATCGCCGGTTCGGTGAGCGACACCATCACGAGCACGAGGGCAACGGCCATGCCGATGCCGCCGAACAACACGTGGGCGACGTGGAGACCGCCCCCGCCGATTTGCGGATAGCCGGTGACGGAGAGAGCGGCACGGATGCACAGAACGGAGACCACGGCCGAGATGAGAAAGATCTCGACGAGTCGCTCGAAGCCGATTCGCAGAATGAGTGACCGGCGAAAATCGGACGTGCGGCTCACCGGAACGCCTCCCCTTGCTCGAGGGCGAGGAGACGCTTCTTGCGCCACAGACCTCCGCCGTACCCCCCCAGCTCGCCGCTCTTGTTGACCACCCGGTGGCAGGGTATCACGATAGCGATCCTGTTGAGCCCGTTCGCGTGGCCGACCGCACGCACGGCGCCGGGCGCCCCGAGAGCCCGGGCGACGTCCTCATAGCTCCGCGTCTCACTGAAGGGAATGTCGAGGAGCGCCCGCCAGACCCGGACCTGAAACTCGGTCCCGGGATACTCGAGCGGCACCGAGAACTTCTTCAGGCCGCCGGCGAAGTAACGCGCGAGCTCGCCCCGCAATCGCTCGATGAACTCGTTCTCCCCGGGAACGATGGGGAGACCGAACCTCCGCGACAGCGCGTCGAACTGCGCTTCCAGCATCCGGCGATCCGTAAACTCGAGAAGGCAGATCCCGCTCGCCGTTGCGCCCGCGGCCATGGGGCCGAGCGGCGTCTCCATCCACGCGATCCGGATATAGTCCTCGCTTCTCGCCTTGCCCGGAGGCTTTCCGAAGCGATTGAAGAACGCCTCGCGAAAACCGCTGTGCGACTCGTACCCGTGTCCGAGGATCGCGTCGTCGAGACGTCCGCCGCCCTTGATCTCGTCGAACGCCCTGCCGAGCCGCCGCGCGCGGCAGTACGCCTGAAACGTCATGCCGAAGCGGTTCAGGAAGAACCGCCTCACCCTGGCGGGCTCGATGCCCAACGCGCGGAGGTCGCCGTCCTTGATCCGGATCGACGGATCATCCTCGACGCGCCCGAGAAGCGTCGCGATCCAATCGGGGAGCTCCCCACCCGCCTTCAAGGGCTCGCAGCGTTTGCATGGCCGGTACCCCCCGAAGAGGGCGTCCTTCGCGCTCGGGAAAAACTCAACGTTTTCGGGGAGCGGTCTCCGGGCCGGGCACGAGGGACGGCAGAAGATGCCCGTGGTCCGGACAGCGATATAGAACAAACCGTCATACGAGGCGTCCCTGTTACGGAACGCCCGGTCCATCTCGGTGCGATTCGGCGCGGGCTTCATGACTATCTCCTTTTCTCGGTGTCTCGTGTCGTACGCAATGTGTTACGACAGCAAGATAATCCGCTCTGCGAATCCCGCCACCGGAAAATGGACGGCGAAATCCCGGGGGCCGCCGAGCGCGCCTCTCGCGGCGAGCCCCTCCGAAAAGCTCAATGCGGAATCGCGGAATCGAGCCCCCATTCCGTGTTGGGCTCGGGGCCCATCGTGAATATGATGCTCCCGCCGTTCTTCAGCTCATCGTACGGGAGATACGCTCTGGTCCAAATCTTGCCGTTCAATCGAACCGCCTGAATGTAGACGTTCCGGTCCGAGAGGTTCTCGGCGATCATCGTGAATCTCTTTCCGCTGGCGAGATGCATCACGGCTCTTGGGATCGTCGGGCTCCCGATCACGTAGCAGTTGCTTCCCGGGCAGACGGGGTAGAAACCCATCGCGTTGAAGATGTACCAGGCGGACATCTGCCCGCAGTCGTCGTTCCCACAGAGAGAGTTCGGTTTGTTGCCGTACTGCGACTTCATGATTTCATGAACGAGCTTCTGCGTTTTCCACGGCTGGCCGGCGTAGCAGTACAGGAAGATAATATGATGACTCGGCTCGTTCCCATGCCAGTACTCTCCGATCCTGCCGAGGATATCATCCACGCCCCGGCTCGCCTCCGCCCGCACGACGAAGAGGGAGTCGAGCTTCGCCACGAATCGCTCCGGGCCGCCAAACAGAGCGATCAGCCCCTGAACGTCGTGCGGAACATACCACGTATACTGCCAGCTCGTTCCCTCCGTGATGTCGCCCCCCTCGACGTAACGGTGCGGGTCGAAGGGCGTACGCCAGTGCCCCTGCGAGTCCTTCCCCCGCATCAGGCCGAACGACGGGTCAAAAATGTTGCGGAAGCTTTCCGCCCGTTTCATGAAGTAATCGTAGTCATCCTTCTTGCCGAGCGACTTCGCCATCTGCGCGACGCAGTAGTCGTCATACGCATACTCGAGGGTCTTCGAGACCGACTCGTTTTCCCTGTCGAAGGGGACCCAGCCCAGCCGGGCGTACGTCGCGACGTTGTCGTAGTTCGGATTCATCGCGGTCGTCCGTATCGCCTCATAGGCCCGCCGTGCGTCGAATCCCTTGACCCCCTTCATATAGGCATCGACGATGACCGGGACCGAGTGGTAGCCGATCATGCACCACGTCTCGTTCCCCTGGAGCGACCAAACGGGGAGAAGATGCTCGACGCTCTGATCATAGTGCGCGAGCATCGAGTTGATCATGTCCGCGTCGCGCTCCGACTGAATGAGCGCGAAGAGCGGATGGGTGGCCCGGTAGGTATCCCAGAGGGAGAAGATCGCGTAGTTCGTGAAACCCCGGGCCTGGTGAATATTCTGATCGAGCCCCCGGTACTCACCCGTCACATCCTGATAGAGCTCCGGCGCAAGGAACGCGTGATACATCGACGTGTAAAATGTCTCTTTTTCCTCCTGGGTGCCGTCGATCTCGATGCGAGCGAGCTCGCGATTCCATTTCTCGCGCGTTTCGCGGAGCACGCGGTCAAAGCCCCAGTCGGGGATCTCGGCCTCGAGATTCTTCAGCGCATTCGCGGCGCTCGTCGCCGAGATTCCAACCTTGATCAGAATGGCTTCGCCGCCCCGGGTCTTGTAGTGCGCATAGAATTGTATGCTTTTGCCCGTGGCCTCCGAACGGCTGCGGAACCGGTACGTATTGTAGACGACCGCTTTTCCATCCTTCATGATTCCGTAGTCGTCGAACGGCCGCGAGAAGCGCGCAGCGAAGTAGAGGTAACGCTCCTTGGCCCACCCGTTCACGAGATGAAACCCCGTGATCGTCGAGTCGTTCTCGACGCGGAGGTCCGACCAGACGACGTCCCACCTGAGAACGTGCTTC
>DATCCP010000191.1:0-13819 GCA_036511215.1 Candidatus Krumholzibacteriaceae bacterium | reverse complement strand
CGCGGGCGTAGACAGGGGGCACTGCGACGGCGGCCTTTGCCCGTTCGAGCTCGACCTCGCGGGCGCTTAACGGAACAACGAACGTGAAGGGGGATACGATGTCGACGTCGGCCATGTCCCCTTCAGCGAAACGGACGCTCTTCTTCTTCTGGGTCGGGGGAAAGAGAACGAGCGAGAGCACGAGGAACGCCGCGAGGTAGAGGAGCGGGAGCCGGGCGCCGCTTGCGACGCGTGGAATCGGAATCCGGAACCGCCGCGCACGCTCCTCATCCGGGGCCTCGCCTCTCCCGGCGCCATGTGGACCCTGGTCAGTCATCGATCTTCCCCGGGGCGGCTCCGGCGCTCTTCGCGCTGAACGCCCGGATGATCCGCTTTACAAGCCAGTGTCGCACCACGTCCTCTTCCCCGAACGTCACGAAGGCGATCCCTTCGATGCCGTCGAGGATCTCGCGGACCGCGACGAGCCCCGAAGAGGCGGGATCGGCGAGATCGATCTGGGTGATGTCGCCGGTCACGATCGCCTTCGAGCTCTCCCCGAGCCTCGTGAGAAACATCTTCATCTGACCGATCGTGGTGTTCTGGGCCTCGTCGAGGATCGCGATCGAACCGTTGAGCGTTCTCCCGCGCATGTACGCGAGCGGGGTGATCTCGAGCGTGCCCGATTCGATCATCTTGACGACGCGTTCCTGCCCGATCATGTCGCGGAACGCGTCGAAGATGGGACGCAGGTACGGCTCGATCTTCTCCTGCATGTCCCCCGGAAGGAAACCGAGATTCTCCCCCGCCTCGACGACGGGGCGGGAGATGAAGATGCGTTCGATCTCGCCGTTCTTGAGCGCCGCCAAGGCGCACGCGATCGCGAGGTAGGTCTTGCCCGTCCCGGCGGGACCGATCGCGAAGACGATGTCGCGGCTGCGGATCGCGTCGACGTACTCCTGCTGCCGCACGCTCCGCGGAACGACGCCGCGCCGCTTCACGGGGGAATAGAACACGACCGAGCTCTCGAGCGTCCCGATCTTCTCGCATTCGACCGCCCCTCCCCGGATCACGGTGATCACGTCCCCTTCCGTGATGCTCCGCCCGCTCCCCGCGAGCTCTATGAGCCGCTCGAACATGCGCGTGAGCTGCTCGATCCTCCGGGGGGGACCCGAAATGATGATCTCGTCGCCGCGAACAACGACCCGTTCGTCGAAGTGCTCCTCGATGAGCCGCAGGTTCCGGTCCTCGACGCCGAGGAGCTTGATCGGATCGATGCCGGCGATCGATACGACCCGTCTCTTGAACTCCCGTTTCACGGTGCCCCCCTAAATGCAGAACTCTTGGCTTCCCGCTGAAGGATGCCAAGAGTTCATGCGATGACGCTCATTACGAGCGGGTAATCACTGAATCGTATCCTGCCTCGGGATGACGAGCTGCTCGTTCGGGTAAATGAGATCGGGATCCTTGATCTTATCCTTGTTCGCCTCGAAGATGACCGGCCACTTCTTGTAGTCGTTGTAGATCTCCCAGTACCCGGCGATCTTGCCGAGCCACTCTTCTTTGTAGACCCTGTGCATTTGCGGATACTCGCGCGGGATCTTGACCTCCCAACCGACGAGGACCCAGTCGGGATCCTCGATGAGCTGCTCGTTGCTCCTCCAGATCCGGGGCCACTTGAGCGGATCCTTGTAAATCTCCTCGTACGAGGCGAGGTTCCAGAGACAATCCCCCGGACGGATCTTCCATGTCTTCGGAAGCTGCGAGAGGGCCTGAAGCTGCTTCGTGAGCTCATCGATCTCCGCCGTGTACGAGGCGTAGTTCTTCTCCGACTCCCGGAGTTGCTTCGTCAGGTCCTTTATCTTGTCCTTGTTCTTGGCGAGCACCGATTCCGCGCTCTTCGATCGGTCCTGGAGAGCCCCGAGCTCGGCCGCGAGCGCCTTGCAGTACGCGTCCCTGTCGTCTTTCGAGAGCTTCTTGTACTCGGTATCCTCGTAGTACTCGCCCTTCTGGATATCGACGGGTCTCGGCTTGTAGCCGCTGCAGCCGGCGGCGAGAGCGAAAATGGCTCCGAGGACGATTATCAGCGTTGTTCTCTTGGTCACCATATCCGTTATGCTCCTTGCAGGATCATCCTGCTATTCCCTTCCGCTCCCTTTCTTGAGTTCGCGGACTTTCTTCTTGAGCTCCGCCGGCTTATCCTTCACCTGATCGATGTCGCTTTTCTTGTCGGTGATCTTCTTCTCGAGGTCGGCGATGTTCTTCGTCGTCTCGGCAGCCTCCTGCTCGTACGTCTCCGCATCGAGCCGTGTCTCATCGAGCGTCACGAGACTCGTCTGGCACGGCGGCGCCTCCCCGCACCCTCCCGCGAGAAGCGCTACCCCCAAGAGGATGAAAAAAAGAAATGCCCCCGTCCCGCGTAATTTCATAACTTATATTCCTCCTTGCGCTTATAAGAAATCATGGGCTTTTCCTTACGTTAATAACGCTCCCGGCCAAAGTCAAGGGAAAAGCCGAAAGAAAATCGATCTCTCCCCGGCCGGCACGGCGGCTCCCTACGTGAGAGCGGGATTATCCGCCACAACCCGGATGTGCAGATCGTCGAGGAGCTCGGGCTCGATCTCCGATGGCGCGCCCTCCATGAGGGACGTCGCGCTCTGGGTCTTCGGGAACGCGATGAAGTCGCGGATCGTCGTGCCCCCGCACATGATCATGGCCATCCGGTCGACCCCGATGGCGATCCCCCCGTGCGGGGGCGCTCCGTACTGGAACGCCTCGAGGAGAAAGCCGAACTTGCGGTTCGCCTCCTCCCGCGAGATGCCGATGATCCCGAAGAGGCTCTCCTGGAGCTCGCGGCGATGGACCCGGATGCTTCCCGAGCCGAGCTCCGTTCCGTTGCAGACGAGATCGTAGAGATGCCCGCGGACTCTCCCCGGATCGCTCGCGAGGTAGGGAAGATCCTCTTCGAGCGGCATCGAAAATATGTGATGCGCGGGCTCCCATCCCCCGGTCGCGGCGGGAAGGAAGAGGGGGAAGCGATTCACCCAGATGAACCGGTGGCCCGCGGCGCCATCGAGGAGATATTTCCTTCCGAGGTGGAGCCTGAGATCCCCGAGCGCTTTCCGGACAACCTCCGCGCGCCCTCCGACGAGGAGGATGAGACTCGCCTTGTCGCCGAGGCCGAACGTCGTGCGGAGAGTCCCGGCGTGAGCCGCCGGGAGGTATTTCGAAATCGACGATTGCATGCCGGCGGAGTCGAGCTTGACCCAGACGAGGCCGCCGGCGCCTGACGCCTTGACGAGCGTCTCGAGCTCGTCGATCTCGCGTCTCGAGAAGGTGGCGCCCCGTTCGAACGAGAGGCCCTGCACAACCCCTCCCTGCTCTAGCCCCAAGCGGAATATCTCAAACGCGCCGTCCCTGAAGATCGCGCTCACGTCGCGGATCTCGACTCCGAACCTGAGGTCGGGCTTGTCGCTCCCGTAGAGGCTCATGGCCTCCGTGTAATCGATGCGCGGGAAGGGGGTCTCGATCTCGATCCCGAGGACCCGCGAGAACGCCGTTTTCATGAGGCGCTCGACGATCGAGAAAACGTCCTCCTCCGTGATGAAGCTCATCTCGATATCGATCTGCGTGTGCTCGGGCTGGCGGTCGGCGCGCAGGTCCTCGTCCCGGAGGCAGCGCGCGAGCTGGAAGTACCGGTCGAATCCCGAGACCATGAGGATCTGCTTGTAGAGCTGCGGGCTCTGCGGGAGGGCGTAGAATTTTCCGGGTTGGAGCCTGCTCGGCACGATGTAGTCGCGGGCACCCTCCGGTGTCCGCCGCACGAGCATCGGGGTCTCGATCTCGAGGAACCCCTCCCCCGACAGAAACTCGCGCACCGTGAGCGCGAGGCGGTGCCGCATCTCGATGTTCCGCTGGAGCGGCTCGCGGCGGAGATCGAGGTACCGGTACCTGAGACGCAGATCGTCGTTCGCCTGCACGTCGGAAACTACCATGAACGGAGGAACCTCGCTCCGGTTGAGCACCGCGACGCGCGCCGCGACGATTTCGACGTCCCCCGTTTTCATATTCGGATTGATCATCTCCTGCGGGCGCCTCCGAAGTGTGCCGGCGCAGGCGATTACGTCCTCGGCCCTGAGCGACTGGAGGAGCGCATGGATGTCCCCCTGACCCCGCTCGGCGACGAGCTGCACGATCCCCGTGCGATCCCAGAGATCGACGAAGATGAGGTAGCCGAGCTCCCGCACCCGCTTCACCCAGCCGGCGACGATGACGTTCGCTCCTGCGTCCCGCGCGGCGACCTCGCCGCAGCGATGCGTGCGCTTCCACTCGATCGAGAAATGATCGATCGCTCGTTCACCCATTCGTCGCTCCCGTTTCCTTCTCGATTTCAGTACCGAGATCACCGTCGCGAACCGGACGCTGCTGTCCCGTTGCCATGTTCTTGAGCGCGGCGGCGCCCGACTCGATCTCCGCGAGACCGACGATCACCGTAAAGGCCGAGCGTGCGTCGGAGGCCGCCTTGAGCTGTTTCTTGATGGCTCTCCCCGAAAGGTCGACGACAACGCCGAGCCCTCTCGAGCGCAGGTCGCGCGCGATCGAGAGGGAGCGCGCGACGGACGAGTCGTCGAGCACCGCGATGGAGACGTCCGCCTCCCGCGCGCGCCGCGCCGCCCCGAATTCGCCGGGGAGCACCTCCATGAGGCGCTCGAGACCCGCCGAGAAGCCGACGGCGGGAACGCGAGGCCCGCCGCAGTCCTCCGCGAGGCCGTCGTAGCGGCCGCCCCCGCAGAGCGCGTTCTGCGCGCCGAGAGAGGGATGGAGAATCTCGAACGCGGTCTTCGTGTAGTAATCGAGACCCCGCACGAGAAGCGGGTCGAGCACGTAGCTGATTCCCATCGCGGCGAGAATCCCCTGGAGCGCGGCGAAGTGTTCGCGGCACCCGTCACAGAGGTGATCGGTGATGCGGGGGAGCTTTTCCTTCACCGCCGTGCATTCCTTGCAGTCGAATATTCTGAGTGGATTCGTTCCCGTTCGGTCGAGACACGACGTGCAGAGCTCGCCCGTGAGCCCGACGAGGCTCGCCGTGAGGATCTCCTTGAACTTCGGCCGGCATACGGGGCAGCCGACGCTGTTGAGCCGGACCTCGAGCGGCGGTAACCCGAGTGTGCGGTACAGCCCGAGGCTCGCGTCGATGATCTCCGCGTCGACCGCGGGGCCCGGCGATCCGAGCGCCTCGGCTCCGATCTGGTGAAACTGCCTGAACCTCCCCGCCTGGGGCCGGTCGTACCGGAACATCGGGCCGATGTAGTAGAACCGCGCCACGCCCGCCGTCCGGTTGAGACCGTTCTCCAGGTACGCGCGCATGACGGGGGCCGTATTCTCGGGCCGCAGCGTGAGACTCCGCCCCTTCTTGTCGGCGAAGGTGTACATCTCCTTGGTCACGATGTCGGTCGCCTCTCCCACCGTGCGCACGAAGAGATCGGTCGACTCGAAGATCGGGGTCCGTATCTCGCGGTACCCGGAGCTCCGGAGGTATCCGGCGAGTGCAAGCTCCACCTCGCGCCAGACCTCCATGCGCTCCCCGAAGAAATCGTTCGTGCCTCTCGGTCTCGTGAACTTCATGTCTTCTCCGCACGCCTCAAGAACGCCCCGAAGCGCGCCAAACCGATCAGCGTGCCGATGACGATCCCCACCGCGTCCGCCGTCCAGTCGAGAATATTGGAATCGCGCCCGGGGATGTACCGCTGATGGTATTCGTCGACGCTCGCGATCACGAGTGTCGCCACGATGACGAGAAGCCACGCCGGAATCCCCATCCGCCATCGCTCCCCGCGCTCACCCCGGTAGAAGAGAAACGCCAGCACCGCATATTCAATGAAATGAGCGACCTTGTCGGACCAGTGCGGCATGCCCAAAGCCGGGACCGCCAGATGGGGAATCGACGACACCGCGAACACGAACGCCACCCAGACGATGAATGGGAGCCACTGCTTCAGCGTATTTCCTTGCACGCGCATTCCTCGCTTCATGTTCCCGCACCCGGTGCCCACCGCATGACCCACTAATATACGGGTCAACGCCGGTCCGGTCAACGGGTTCCCCTGCGCGCGCCGCGCGGCGGCTCAGGGGCGCACAGCGGCGCCGCCCGGGGCGGCGGAGACGCACGCGGCCGGGATCATCGCCTGGAGCCTCTTGATGAGTTCGATATCATCCGCGCGGGGAACATAGAAACCGGCTATGCCGACCGCCGCGAGCTCCCGGCGCAGGGAACGCGGCGAGCGGTCGAAAACGCCGGGCAGGCGTCTCACGAAACTCTTCCGGTCCGCCGAGTATCTGGCCGGATCGTACGCGAGAACGATTTCGGGGAGCGCCTCCCCTTCGAAGAGCACGTCGAGCTCGCCCCGCCGCACGATACCGGAGCGCTCCATCGACTGCAGGTGCTCGAGGGAGATGCCGCCCGCGTCGTACGCGCCGTAGAGCACGCCGAAGACGACTCTCTCCTCGCGCGGGCGCGCCCCGGCGAAATCGACCGCCGCCCGGGATAGCGCGTACCCGGCACGTTCGAGAGAACGATACGGGGCGAGAAAGCCGGACGCGGAACGGGGGGATGTGAATATGACGCGGGCGCCGCTCGATGGAAGCGAGCGAACCCCCGCTCGGACGACCACGGCGCTCCGCGAGTAGCGGTGCGCCTCCCGCTCGGCGGCGATGAGCGCGCATCCGAGGGAAGCCTTTGCGAGCGGCGCGGAGAGACTGAGCGAGGTCGTGATGTAGAAATCGCAGCCCGTGAGCGCGGCATCGGGACGAAGAAACCGCCACCGTATGTCGCCGCACCCCTTGCCGCGGCAGAACTCCGCGAACGACTCGAGCGCGGGGCAGGCGCGTGTGGAATCGAGCGCCGATACGCCGATGATAACGGGAATATGCGCCGGGTCATCCGATTTGATGAAGATCGCGCCGAGCGCGAGCGCCACGATCCCGGAGAAAACGATGACCGTCGCCCACCGGTTCAGGTAGGAAGAGAGCATGCTGTAATCCCGGCTCAGGATCTTCGTTCTCCGGTCGATTTCCATAGGAGTCGTCCTACCGTTTCGGCAGCACCCTCACCTCGAACGACGCGACGTCGAGGGAGAATGTGTCGATCCCTTGGGGCACGATGACCTCGGGCTGGATCCGCACGGTGCCGCGCGAGCCCGGAGCGATGCTGAGAATGATCGAGACGTCGTCGGGCACGAGCGCATTCACGAGCTCTTCGGGCCCCTCGACGGTCAGCGCGGCGGTCTTCGGCGAATACTCGACCTCGAACCCCTCCTCCCCCTGCAGCAGCGTCGGAGGTATTCCGGAAATCGTCCGGACGACGCGCTTCGACACCTCGAGCTCGACGAGGACCTTCGCGGGGATCGCCTCGCACCCCGGCCCCGGATGGAGAAGCACCTCGTGCGAGAACTTCCCCCGCCTGTTTCCCAGGTCGATCGGCCCGGTCTCCACGGTCGTGACGCCGGCCATGGCGCTCGCGGGGCCGCTCACGATGACCCGCTCCGGGGTGACGGCGGGCCGGCCGACGAGAATCATGTCCTTCGCGACCGCACCTCGAAGCACCGGTATAACGGGTAGAGACACACGGACGACGCGTTCGAAATCGAGAGAGACCGACTTCGGACCCACGATCGTCGCGTCTTCCCGCTTGAACCCGGCGGGAAGGTTGAGTATGTCCACCGACAGGGGCACGATGACCCTTCCGCCCCGCGCTCCGCCGAGGTCGACCGTCGCCTTGACGTTGCTCAGGAGACGGAGCTTGAGGAGCTCGCTCTTCGTGCTCCGCATCGTGATGGCGATGTCCTTCGGCACGTCGTGCACGACCGTGAGGCTCTCCGGCATGTTCGCAAACTCGAGCGGCACGCGAAACGTCTGCCGCTCCCCGATCTGCGCCGTCACGTACAGCCAGAGAAAGACGGCAAACAGGACGGAGATGATCTTGAGCCCGATGTCCTCCATGACGGCGCGAGAGAGCTTTTCAAAACGCACCGGTCAACCTCGCTCAGTTGCCCCGGGCTGTCTCCGCCCGGGGGTGGTCCTTGAGAAACGTGACGATCCCGTCCGCGAGGGACTTCGCGAGCCAGTTCAGGTAGCTGTCCTTCGAGATGACCGCCGCTTCCGCGCGATTCGAGAGGTAGCCGCCTTCGACGAGGATCGAAGGCATCGTGATCCCCCGCAGAACGATGAGCGACGCCTGTTTGACTTTTCTGAACGGGACAGGCGGATCCCGGCGGAGCACCGAGGCGACGTCGTCGGCCATCGCCGAACTGAGACGCATCGCGTTCGCGAGGCTCACGTCGAAGAGGATCGATTTGAGATCGTCGTTGAAGCCGGCGGTGTCGGCGCCCGTCTCGACGACGAGATTCTCCCGCTCCGCGACGGCCGCCGCGTTGTCATCCGAGGCCTGGAGCGAGAGGATATAGAGCTCGAGACCGCGTAATTTCCGATCGACGTTCGAGTTGAAATGCAGGCTCACAAAAACGTCCCCGCTCTTCTCCCGGGCGAACGTGACCCGCCGGACAAACGGTACGTCGTAGTCCCCCTGCCGGGTGAGGATCGCGCGATACCCCGGATACGCGTCGATCTCGGTCTTGAGCTTCTTCGCGAGCCTCAGCGTGAGCGTCTTCTCCTGAATGCCGCTCCGCGATATCGTGCCCGGCTCGTCGCCGCCGTGCCCCGCATCGATGATGACGACGCGAATCTCCGCGCGTTCGGCCGGCGCAGCCCCCCGCGTCCCTTCCGCGGAGTCCGCCGCATCGCCCCGCGCCTTCGCACCGGGAGCCTCCTCCCTCGCGGGCGGCTGTGCAGCCGCGGTTTCCCGGCCCCCCGCCGCCCCCGAAACGTCGACGACGATACGGGGCGGCTTGCCGCCGGCGGGGGCAAGGGCAAAGTGGGTGAACGAGGCCTCCCGCGCGAGCTCGATCGCGATCTCGACGCGCGTCTTCGTGCGGCTCACGCGAATCCTGTCCACAAAGCCGTCGCGCACATCGACGTCGCGCACACCCGGCGCCACACGGCACCCCGGGAGCGTAAGTACGATTCCGCGAAAACCCGATGCGGCGCGGATGTCGTAGCGCGCCACGCCGCTCATATCGAGAACGATCCGCGTGCCGTGCGGCGCGGTCCAGAAGCGTATCGCACGCACCGCGCGCGGCGCGGCCGGCGCCGCGGCGGGATGAAGCGCGCACAGAGAGGCCGCAAGAAGCGCCGCCAGCGGTATGCGACCGAGTGAAGTCATCCGATTCCCCACCGTGTTTCCCAAAAGGGTGCGCGCGGAAACCATCATCCCGCGCAGAATGAGTCTATGCGGTTCAGGGGAAGCTGACAACAGAAATTGAGGGGGATTCGTGTCGCGGCTCGCGCAACGTCAATCGTAGCTCATGTCGTCGGGAAGCACGTACTGAAGCGGATCGCGGTGCATCTGCCTGAAGAGAACCTCGTAGTGGAGGTGGCTCCCCGTCGAATGCCCCGTGTTGCCGACGAACCCGATGATCTCGCCGCGTTTCACCTTCTGCCCGCGGTTCACGAGGATCTTCGAGAGGTGCGCATAGCGGGTCTTGAAACCGTTCCCGTGGTCGAGCTCGATCATGAGGCCGTAGCCGCCGTCCCTTCCGGTCTGGCTCACGACTCCACTGGCGGTGCTCAGGACGGGGGTTCCGGTCCGCGCGCGGTAGTCGAGCCCGGGATGCAGCATGACGGTGCCCGTGAACGGGTCCATTCGCCTCCCGAACCGGCTCGAGAGAAACCCGCCCCTGAGCGGGCGAACGGAAGGCGTGCCGCTGCGGATCTCCTTCTCCTTCTCGAGAACGGAGATGACCTCCCCGTAGCTCTTGAGCTGGAGCTCGGATTGGCGCAACATCTGATCGAGACTCTCGCCCATCGTGCTGAACACGGTGTCCGGATACGCGGTCTCCATCCCGGCGAGGTTCGGTTCCGGCCCGCCGACTCCCACCTGCCAGACGTCCCTCGAAAGGGGCTCGAGGCTCGCGATGAGACGGGCCCTGTTCTGGAGCTCGAAGTCGAGATTCATTTTGTTCTTGAGCGTCTGCACCTCGCCGTGGAACCGTCCGAGCTCTGCGGCAAGATGCTCGTTCTGGGACCTGAGGCTCTTTATGACGAGGGTTTGGGCGACCTGTCCCGAACGGGTCGCCACGAGGACCGTCGCGGCCGATACGAGCGCGACGAAGAGAGCGAGCGCCGAAATGCCGAGAACGCGGTGTATACGGATCGTCCGCACACCGGCGTTGCCCCCCCGCACGAAGAGGATGTGGAAACAGCGGCCCTTCTGCTCCCTGTGTCTCACGTTATCGGTAAACCCCCTACCTAGTTATCAAAAAGGTAGTTAGTGCCCCACGGGCCTGTCAAGCGATAACTCCCCCGCCCCTGCTGCGCCAAGTTGCAAATGCCGTACCACCCCCCGGGTGGGGCAATAAAAAAGGGCGGAGAAAGAGGCTTCCTCCACCCTCTGGATTCAAAAGAGCCATCGTTTCGGATCAATCCTGCACGTAGCCCTTCAGGTACTTGCTCCGCGAATTGTGCCGCAGCCGCAGGATCGCCTTTTCCTTGATCTGGCGAATGCGCTCCCTCGTGAGGTTCATTCGCTTCCCGATCTCTTCCAGGGTCAACGGCTCTTCTCCTTCGAGCCCGAAGTAGAGCGAGAGAATCTGCCGCTCGCGATCGGTCAAGGTGTCGAGCGCCTTCTGCATGTCGTCGCTCAAGGCGTTCACATACGTCTGCTCGTCCGGGGACTCGAGATTGTCGTCCGCGAGGTAATCGACGAGGGAGTTCTCTTCCTGATCGTTGCTGAACGAGGCGTCGAGCGACAGATGGCTGTTCGCGATCTGCATCGTATCCCGCACTTCATCGTGGGGGAGCTTCAGCTTGTCGGCGATCTCGGAGACCTCGGGGCTCCGCCCGAGCTCCTGATCGAGCTGGCGCGCGGCCTTCCCGATCCGGTACAACGTCCCCGCCCTGTTGAGGGGCAGGCGGACGATGCGCGACTGCTCGGCGAGCGCCTGGAGCATCGCCTGGCGAATCCACCACACCGCGTACGAAATAAACTTGTATCCGCGCTTCTCGTCGAACCGGTACGCGGCCTTGATGAGACCCAGGTTTCCCTCATTCACGAGATCGGCCAGCGACAGGCCCTGGTTCACATACTGCTTCGCAATCGATACGACGAAGCGCAGGTTCGCCTTTACGAGGGCATGGAGAGCCCCTTCGTCATTCTTCCGAATGCGTTTCGCGAGCTCCTTTTCCTGCTCTCTCGTGAGCAGCGCCGTGTTGTTGATCTCTTTGAGATACAGATCAAGGCTCCGCTCGCCTATATACTCGCCCGCTTCCCTGTGCTCCGAATACATCTGTTCCTTTTCCTTGAGTTCATCCTGGTTATTCATAAAAAACCGCCTTCGATACCCGCCCGCTTTCTTACGCCCTTCTTAAACCCTTCACAAGATGCTTACACCTTGCGCACCAAAGATGTTCATTCTTTCGGTGGGGTTCTAAGTGCAGGTATCGTCGGCGAAACGATTTACTCTCCTGGCACAACTTCCCGTACACCAAGCCGATACATATTGTACCCGAATACCGGAACTGTGTCAAGAGTAATTCTCCAAAAAGCCCGAATTCGTAACCTCTACTCTTCGAATGGGTTCCTCCCCTGACCGGTCGCCCGGGAGCGGAGCATTTTTCGCTTGCCTTCAATCGGCCGTTCTGCAATAGAATCCAGGCAGTTGTGGTCGCTGGATCCGGCGGGCTGGAGAATCTCGTTGAAAGAAACCGTATTCTTCGTTTCCGACACCCACTTCAAGTACGACGACGACTCAATCGAGGAGTGCGCGAAGCGCGAGGCGTTCCTCGATTTCCTCTCACGGATCGAAGGGGCGTCGAGGCTTTACCTCATCGGGGACATCTTCGATTTCTGGTTCGAGTACCGGAGCGTCGTGCCGCGGTACTACACGGACATCCTCCTCGAGCTGTCCAACCTCAAAAGGAGCGGAACCGGAATATACATCGCGGGAGGAAACCACGATTACTGGCTCGGGCCCTATATTTCGGAGACGCTCGGCTTCACGATTCTCCCGATCATCGCCACGCACGAGATCCAGGGGCTCAGGGTGACGATGACCCACGGCGACACCCTCCTCCCCGGAGACCTCGCCTACAAGACGCTCAAGGCGGTTATACGGAGCCGGCCGGCGATCGCGCTCGCCCGCGCCGTGCATCCCGACATCCTATACGCCTTCGCGCGGCGCTTCTCGCGCATGAGCAAGGGGTTCACCGAGAAGAAGACGGAACGCACGGCGAAGATGCTGCTTTCAACAGCGGAAGGCTCGCTCTTCAGCTGGAACAACGACGTCTTCGTCATGGGACACATCCACTACCCGTGCCTCGAGCGGTTCGGCGAGCGCACCTTCGTTATACTGGGAGACTGGGAACGGAGCTGCTCGTACCTCGAGATCCGGGAGGGGCGCCTCTCGCTCGGATTCTACCGCCCGGGGGAAAACACGTTGATCGAGAACCGGTGACTGTCCCCCAGGCCGTTCTCCATCGGCATGAACGCATAGTCGAACCTGAGGCTCCGGTAGTTGACGCCGAGCCCGAAGGTCGCGCCCTGGGTGTAGTAGTTCGCCTTGTACCCGGCGCGCACCGAGAGAAGCATGCGGTAGTTGTACTCCATCCCCATGTGCAGCTTGACGTCGCCGTCGTTCGGGAAGACGGCATCCGTCGCCAGCATCATGTTCCCCCTCAGCCAGTCGGCGTCGTACCGGTAGGAGGCTCCGCCCCTGATCTGGAACGGGGGATAGAACTTCTCCTCGACGAACTTCGCCTGGGGTCCGAAGTTGAGTATCGAGGCGGCGAGCGTGAGCCCCTTGATCATGCTCCGGTGCACGACGCCTGCGTCGATCGCCCATCCCGTCGCCGATTCGAAATCGATCTTCTCGTAGATGAATTTCGCCGTGACACCCGCGGAGAGGTTCGGAAGAACGTCCATGGCGTAGCCGCCCGCGATGGACAGATCGTAGGGGGCGAAGCTGCCGTCCGGAACGAGCGCCGGATAGTCGGGATAACGGTCCATCGAACCGTAATAGACGCCGGTGAAGCTGAGCCCGACGGCCCCGCCGAGCATCTCGTTCACGATCGAAACCTGCTCGAAACGGATATCCTGGAGCCATTCGGTGTGGGTCACGTTGAGGTCGACGCCCTGGACGTTCGCCATCCCGGCGGGGTTGTAATAGATGCTCGTCGCGTCGTTGGCGACGGCGGTGAAGGCCTCGCCCATACCGGACGCCCGGGCCCCGTTGCCGAGACGGAGGAAGACAAAGCCGCTCGTGCCGGCCTCGCCGGCGAACAGGCTCCCCGAGGCGAGCGCGACGATCGCGCCGAGAATAATCAAGGGTGCTGCCTTCCGAATCATGTTCCCTCCCGAGGTTCTCTCCAATTAATAGTAATCCTTCGCGTCCTGCCCGTCAACGCCGGATGCGGCGAGCTCAACGAATCACGGCGAATTTCTTCGAGCCGGTCCAGCTCCAGCCGTCGCCTGTGACCTCGAGGCGACAGAGATACACGCCGCCTGCGAGCTTCGCCGTCGAAAACGTCTCCTCGAACGGGACGGCGCTCCCTCTGACCCACGCATGGTCGCGCTCGACGGCGGATACCTTCTCTCCCTCGATATTGACGAGAGTCACTTTGACTCGTGCAGGCGCCGAAATCACCACGCGGACGGTGACGTGCCCTCCCGCCGCGGGATTGGGATATATCTTGAATGTTGATGGATCGATTCGCTCGACGTGTGGATGTGGGG
>DATCCP010000190.1:0-2007 GCA_036511215.1 Candidatus Krumholzibacteriaceae bacterium | reverse complement strand
TCAACTGCGCGGTTCCCGTCGACCGGCCGAACCAGAAGCTCTTGGGACAGATCGTCTATTCCCCGCAACCCGCGAGATTCGCCAAGGACCGATGGGGCCAGGGAATCGCCGTGTTCCATATCGAGAACATGAAGCCGCCTCAGGAGTTCGTTGTCTCGATGAAGGTCACACTCGAAACCTCTGCTCTGCGCTATTTTCTCTATCCTGAAAACGTCGGCTCGGACATACCGGCCGATATCAGGAAGACGTACCTCGCCGACGAGATCAAGTACGATATTCTGAATCCCTATATCCAGGAGATCGTGAAGAAGGTCGTGGGCACCGAAACGAACCTCTACTGGAAGGCGCGAAAGCTCTACCAGTACCTCATCGCAAACATGGAGTATCAGCTCTTCGGAGGTTGGAATACCGCCCCGACCGTTCTCAAACGGGGCAACGGCTCGTGCTCCGAGTACTCCTTCAGCTACATTTCGCTGTGCAGGGCGGCCGGTGTTCCCGCCCGCTACGTGGGAGCGCTCGTCGTCCGCGGGGACGACGCGAGCTACGACGACGTATTTCATCGCTGGTGCGAGGTCTACCTTCCGGGGTACGGATGGGTCCCCGTCGACGCCAACGCGGGGGACCGCGATTTGCCCGCGGATCAGGCATCGGCCTTCGGCGGCATCGCAAACCGGTTCCTCATCACCACGGAGGGTGGCGGCGCTTCCGAGTATCTCGGTTGGAACTACAACGCCGAGAGCGCAGCGGTCACAACCGGCAAGTGCCACGTGAAGGTCGAGAGCATTGCCGAATGGGAGCCGCTCGTGACACGATGACGGCTTGACGCGCGAACGGAACCGATTTTCGTAAGGAGGTCATTGCGAAATGGGGCTCCGTGAAAGTGCAAAGAACTACGCGAGGGAGAAGATAATCTCCGAGATCATGACGCTCATGCCGAAGTCGTCGACGAAGAACATCGTACGGATGCTCACGCTCGGGGAAATGCTCACGAACGATCCCGAGTACAAGCAGAACACGCACAATCTCCGCGAGCTTTTCGAGCACGGGCATCCGTCGTCGATGCTCGTCAAGGACGTCGTGGGCAGGCTCTCGCCCCAGTGCCGCGAGAAGGTCATCCGCAATCTCTTCATCAACGCGCTCCTCAGCGGGATCGACCGGCGCAAGCAGATCCTCAGGGACGAAGGCTTTCAGCCACCCCAATTCGTCGTCATCAGCCCGACGATGCGCTGCAACCTCAAATGTTCGGGCTGCTACGCGGGCGAGTACGATCAGGAGGAGGGTCTTCCCTTCGCGCTCATCGACCGGATCCTTACCGAGTGCAAGGAGCTCGGCATGTACTTCAACACGATGAGCGGCGGCGAGGTGCTCACGCGCAAGGACATCTTCGATATCTGGGAGAAGCACAGCGACATGTACTTCCAGATCTACACGAACGGCACGACGATCAACGAGAAGGTCGCCGATCGCCTCGCCGCGCTCGGGAACGTCGCCCCGATGGTGAGCCTCGAGGGATTCGAGGAGGAGACCGACGCACGTCGCGGCACGGGAACCTATGCGAAGGTCATGCGGGCGTTCGATCTCATGCGGGAGCGCGGCATGGTCTACGGCGCCTCCGTCACCGAGACGCGCCACAACGTCGAGAAGATCGGAAGCTACGAGTTCGTCGACATGTGCCTCGAGAAGGGGTGCATGGTCATATGGTACTTCCAGTACATCCCCATCGGACGCCGGCCGTCGCTCGATCTCATGCCGACGCCGGAGCAGCGCAACTGGCTCAGGAAGCGCACCAAGGAATTGCGCGACGCGCGCCCGATCTTCATCGGCGATTTCTGGAACGACGGCCCGTACGTTCACAGCTGCATCGCGGGCGGAAGAGAGTATCTCCACATCAACGCGAAGGGGGACGTCGAGCCGTGTGTCTTCTGCCACTTCGCCGTGGACAACATACGGGATAAGTCCCTGAGGGACGTGATCAACTCCCCGTTCCTCAAGAGAATCCGCTCATTC
>DATCCP010000189.1:0-7380 GCA_036511215.1 Candidatus Krumholzibacteriaceae bacterium | reverse complement strand
GCGGGGTCTGCGTGCAGGCGTGCGCGGGCAGCGCGCCGTCTGCCGAAACGTCCCACGGGAGGTGCGCGTGAAGGATACGCTGGCCCGAATCGATCATTCCGTGTGGGAGCTCGGCAAGCTCGTCGCGAAGCATCCCGAGAGCATTACGCTGCGGGCGGATTTCCTGAAGTTCTTCCACGAGAGCCGCATCTTTGTCGAGCGGAAGGCCGGCGTTTCCGATGCCGACCGGAGCTTCCTTCTCCTCCAGGACCACGAGGCGCTCTGCTGTCTTCTCTTGCACGGAGCGGGGGGCAGTCCCGCCGAGATGCGTCCGCTCGCCGAGCATCTCTTCAAGGCCGGATACACCGTCTACGGGATCAGGCTCGCGCTCGGCACGATGGACAATCACGCCTCCCACGGAGCCACCCGGGGAGCGAGTTTCCACTGGCGCAAGCTCCTCGGAAAGGAGAAAGGGAAGAAGCGGGACGGCTATAACTGGGAGCGCAGTCTCTTCGACGCGGAGGTCGTTCTCGGCGCGGTCCTCACGTTCTCACCCAACACGTACGCGATCGGGTTCAGCTTCGGCGGCACGATTGCCCTCAACCTGCTGCAGGGGGCGCCGCTCAAGGGCGCCGTGCTCATCTCGCCGGCGCTGTTCCCCGCGGCCGACGGCCGCTACCTCACGTTCAGGGTCGTCCGCAGCGTCGCGCCCTTCGCGGCGAAAGGCATCGTTCCGAAGGAATACACGCTCGTCCAGTTCCTTGAGAGGACCCGCGCGCGCCTCAAGACGGTTCAGCAGCCGGTTCTCGTGATCCACGCCGCGCGCGACAAGGTCGTCTCGCCGAAGAGCCTTCATTTCCTCAAGGGTGTCGCTGCGAACCCGAAGTCGCGCTTCGAGCTCATCCAGAGCGACCGGCACGTTCTCGTGAAGGGTGACGACGCCGCGCACGTCTTCAAGCTCTGTACCGCTTTTCTCAGGGAGAGCTGACGCGCTCCCGCTTCTCGATGTCGAAGCTGAACGAGGGATCGATCGAGCGGATCTCGTCGGCCGCCGCGACGAGCTCCTGCTTCGTCCGGGGTGATTTCCCGCGCAGGTAGGTCGAGAAGAGGTCGAGAAAGCGGTCGTGCAGGAGCTTCAGCTCCGCGCTCCGTTCGAAGGAGCGCGACGCGTTCTCGAGGTGGAAGATCTCGCCGTCGGAGATCTGCCGGAAGAAGTTCAGGTGCTCGCCGCTCATGACCGAGAGCACCGAGAGGTAGCGCTCGAAACCGTGCGAGAGCTTCCCGAGCACCTCGCCGACGCCCGTGTTCGCCCGGTGGGCTTGTGCCGCGTACGAGCGGGCGAGCGCATAGTACGTTTTTCCCCTGCCGATGCAGCCCCGCTCAGTCAACGCGAGACGCGGCTTGGAATCGGGACGCCTCAGGCGCGCGTTCCTGAAGATGCCGAGCGAAAGAAGCATGCGGTCCGCGCCGTCCCGGTAGAGGAGGTACTTCTCGCGGGGGCTCCGCGCCGCGCACACCTGTTCGAAGAGGGCGGCGTCGGACGAGGCGACGCAGGAGCTCGAGAACGCGCGCGAGTGCGGATAGACTATCGAGGTGAGGAGGCCCGCGAGATACACGTTCACGTCTTCATCGAAATACTCGTCGTTCGAGGGAAAACCCGCCTCCATCCGGCTGTAGAGGAGGCAGTTCATCATAAAGAAATAGGCCTCCTCGGGGCGCGGGCGCCGGGGGGCGCAGATGGGCGTATGGCTCGTCGAAACGTACATGATGTTTTGCTCCGATGCAGCGCGGAATGTATGGCCTGTTGTCCGCCTGCATTCGTGCAAGCTCCATGCCACGGCATCCGAACGCCCTCCGCCCGGTCCCGAACAATGTGCTGCATCATGATGAATTATCTGATATACTACTTGTGTCCGGCATGCAATCGGCTCGGCGCCGCGACGTTTTTCCAGGGGGGTAACGATGCGAATCGGTTTTCTCCAGTTACGTCCGCGGTTCGGAGCGGTCAAAGAGAATGTCCGCAAGGCGATAGCGCTCCTCGACAAGCTCTCCGATACAACGATAGTTCTCCCCGAGCTGTTCAACACGGGGTATCTCTTTCGCAACGAGGAGGAGCTCTCGTCCCTCGTCGAGCCCGTTCCCGGAGGCTACACGACGTCCGAGATGCAGCGGCTCGCGAAGCGGAGGCGTCTCAATCTCGTGTTCGGGATAGCGCAGAAGTACAAAGGCGCTTTCTACAACTCCGCGGTCTGCATCTCCTCGAAAGGGAAGGTCGAGGTCTACCAGAAGGTCCACCTCTTCGACCGCGAGAAGCTGTTCTTCACGCGCGGGAAATCGTTCAAGGTCGTGCCGACGGAGGAGGCGAAGCTCGGGCTCCTCGTGTGCTTCGACTGGATCTTCCCGGAGGTCGCCCGGACCCTCGCGCTCGAGGGCGCGCAGATTCTCTGTCACCCGGCGAACCTCGTCCTCCCGTTCGCCCAGGATGCGATGAAGACGCGCTGCATCGAGAATCGGGTGTTCGCCGTCACGGCGAACAGGATCGGGAGCGAGCACCGCGGAACGATGTCTCTCGTATTCAAGGGGGGAAGCCAGATCGCGAGCCCCGCTGGCGTTGTGCTCGCTTCTGCGAACGACCGGAGCGAATCGCTCCGCGTCGTCGAGATCGACGTCAGGGAGGCGAGCGACAAGCACATAACGCCGAACAACAATCTCTTCGAAGACCGCGTTCCCAAGCTCTACAAGGCGCTCGTCAGCAGGCGTCGCTGACGCGGCGTCGCAGGCCCGGAGCGCCCGGACTCGCGGGGCGCCGCTCCGCGATGTACCCGCGCGTATCCATGCAAAACGCGAAGTAGCACGCGCGCATTGCTGCGCTCCTTCCCTTCTTTTCCTTTGAAATTCCTCATAACTCCTTGCCGGAGCGCCAGTTTGATATGGTGCGACCCCTGGCATAATCCTTGCGAAATTCCGCAACGATAAAAAATAACACCCTTTTTTGCATGCGCCAGTCATGCGCCGGGGCGTTCGAGTTGCATATGAAAACCAAGGAGAGAAAAGTGAAGAAGAGAATGCCGAAGGACAAGAAGCCGGTTCTCACCTCACCGTGGAAGATAGGAACCTTCGTTTCCCTTCTCCTCGTGTTCGTGAGCCTCGGGGTGGGCTGCTACCTCCTGAGCTTCTATCACGTCGATCTCAAATGGATCAAGACTGGCTCGGGCGGCTGGAGCATCGATTCGTATCTCTTTTTCAGGGAGATCTACCCGCTCGCCGCGGGTGTCGTTCTCATATCGCTGTTCGCCTATTTTCTAATCGCCTCGTCCGTGCGCAGGTACAAATTCTACGTCGACTCGGGGCAGGACTACCGCACCATTATCTCGCTCGCCGAAAGCGTCGATGACCTCACGAACCCGGCCCAGATCGCGCGTCTCTCGTCGTACCCCGAGCTCCAGGCCGTGCTTAAGAACTACGGCGAGCAGATTCGCGAGATCTCCCGGGACCTCGCCGAGGACGGCAGGGGCGTCTCCTGTGAGGAGCTCGAAGCGGAAATCGACAGGCTCATCGGCGGGAGCGGTTCCGGGGACGCGGAGCTCGAAGGGAAGGAATACGCGCCGGTGTGCCGGAAGGTGAAGCAGCTGATCGAATCGAATTGCTCGCGGATCGAAGGGCTCGAGCAGCGCGACGAATCCGAACGGCGCGCCTCCGCCCGTGCAGCGCTCGCGTACGGCAGGATTATCGAGGCGATCGGCGGCGCGAATGAAGAGCTTCTCGCGATAACGAATTTCGTCGGCGAGCTCGCAAGCGCCGCGGAAAACGTCACGAAGGAAGCCGCCCCGACGCGCGGCGCGGGCGCCGATTTGCAGGAGAAGGCGCTCAGGGCGATCGTGTCCGACATGGAGAACTCCGTCCGCAAGCTCGAGGACGGCGGGCACGTGCTCCACGAATTCTCCGAGGAGAACAACGGCATCGCGATAAACCTCGCCCTCATGGCGTCGCGGGGCCACGTCGAAGAGCAAGATCTCGCGACGTTCGCCGAGCGCGTGCGCGCGACTGCGGAACGTTTCCACAGGTTGAGCGGCACCGTTTCCAGCATCGCGCAGGGGCTCCTCGGCACGTGTTACGCGCTCAAGGAAAAAATCGGCGGAGGGGCGCCGGAGACGCCGGGCGTCGATGTCGGCGGCTTCCGCGCGATCGTCGAGATTGCGCGTCGGATCGAGGAGCGGAGCGCCAATCTGCAGAAACAGCTCTGCAGCCTCGGGAACGAGCTCCACGACGTGCGCGGAATGCTCCCGAAGGATTGCTCGAAAGCCGCCCCCGAGGCCGCCGACCTCGCGCCGAAGGCGAACGCCGCGGATACCGCCGGCGAGCCCGCGACGCGCGGCGTGCGCGCGGAAACGTCCGAACAGCCACAGGAATCTCACGAATTAGTCATCGAGCACGGCAAGTCATGGGGCGGGATCACCGACCGGGTCCCTGAGAGCGAGGCGGCGAACGCGGCGGATGAGGACTTTTCCTTCAAACATCTGGATACCGCGGGGGATCGCCCCGCGCCCGCGGCGGCGGAAGCAATCGAGGATGAACCGGAATCGGATTACTCGGATATGTCCTCCCTGAGGGATCTCAAGAGCCCGGCGGAGGCGGAAGCGAAAACGCCGGAACGGCCGGAAGAGCCGCGCGAGAGTGGAAGCTGGATGGAAATGCCCGGGCACCGCTGGCTCAAAATCGACGTCGAGAAGACGGAGGTCGAGGAGGAGACGGGGAAGATCGACGTCACGGTCCAGGACCCAGTGCAGAAGACGGTCCAAGAAGAGCCCGCCTCCCATAAGGACGAAGACGAGGTCGTGTTCGAATCGGCCGAGGAAGCGCCGCTCGGGGCCGGGACGGGCGCAGACGACGAACCCATATACGATCTCTCTGATCTCGGCGCGGTCGAATACGTTGAAGAAGCCCCATTGCAGAAGAGATGAGGTGACGCCTCTTGGTAATATTGAAAGAGGAAAACAGACGGCTGTTCGGCGAGCAGGTCAACGACCACATCGACAAGCTCAATGACCTCATGGGCCTCGCGTCGGGCGCAAACTTCAACGAGCAGGCGATCCGCAAGGCATGCCTCGCGACGCGTCTCCTCGAGGGAAGCACGAGGATGCTCGACATCGACGGCTGGAGCCGGACCATGAAATCGCTCCGCGAACTCCTCGAGCATTCGGCGGGCTCGGGACGACGCTGGGACGAGCATCTGTCGCAGGTCGTGTCCGAAGTGCTCGAGATCGAGGAGCAGATCGTCGCGGAGATCCTCGCGGGAGAGTTCGAAGAGGTCTCCCGTCCAGAAAGGTTCGAGGGGCTTCTCAAGGAGATCGAATTTCTCGCGAGCGAGCCTTCCGGCGCCGAGGCGGAGACGGTCTCCCTGCCCGCGACCCCGCGCCCCGAGGCCCCGCAGGCGGCCGATCAGTCCGATATCGCCGAGCGGGTGCCGACGTTCACAAGGCTTATCGAGTCTCTCGCGAACGTGCGGGACATGTTCCAGGAATTCATCGACAAGCCCGGCCGCGGCGACAAGGCCGTCCGGGACCTCGAGGTCTCCTTCGGCGAGAGCGAGTTCTTCATGGGGCTCGCGGCAGAGACGCTGCGGAGGCTCGGAAAGAGCAACAAGCCGTTCACGGCAAAGATATCGTGCGGCGTCGTCCTCGAAGGACTCAAGGATTTCTTCGGGACGTACGCGCGCCTCAGACGCTGGAACGCCAAACTCGCGACCCGGTGCGGCGAATTAACCCTCGACCGGGACAACGCGTCCTCGCTCGCGGCGATACTGAGCGGCTGCATATTCGACATCTGCAGGCGATACGAGGTGCGGGACGAGCTCTCGCTTACGATCGGCGTCGATATACGAAGCGAAGGATCGTACCTCGTCGCGAAGATACAGGATAACGGCCCCGATTATCTGTGCGATTCGGAGATCGACCGGGACGACGCGGGGACGTTCTATCAGTGCTTCCGTGAGGTGCGGAGCAGAATCGAGAGCTTCGGCTCGCTCCTGTGGCTCGAACCCGGCGGCGGAAGCGAGGGCAGATTCAAGTTCACGCTGCCGCGGACGCGGACGAAAATTGATTATCAGCTCTTCACGGCGTCAGGCAAACGGCTCGCCGTGCCGTGCCACGCGGTCGACACGACGCTCGACATGAACGCGCTCGAGACGAAGAGCAACGCGGGGGGAAGGTACGTGAGGGTCGGGGAGGTCCGCGTTCCCGTCTTCGCGATCGAGGAAATCGCCGTCGTCGACGAGTTCGAGACGTCCGGCGAACCCGACCGCATCCTCGTCATCGGTCTCGGCGAAAAGCGCGTCGGGCTCCTCGTCGACGGGGCGGGCCATTCGGTCGATTGCCTCGCCGATCAGGTCACGGGCGACGGCTGGGCCTCGCTCTCGAACTCTCTTCTGCATATCGGGGAAGAGGAATTTCCGATTATCGATACGAGTCTGGTTCTGCGTATGGCGAGCTCCCTTCAGGGAATCGAAGGCGGTCCGGAGGTGGCCGGGACGTACGCGGAGGGTGGGCATGGGCACGATCAGGAGGTAACGGTTCCGCGTGCATAGCAGAGAGCGGACCGATCTCTCGAGCAGGGGTGAGGTCGGACCACCAACGGAGAGAGGTAAAGATGTCTAAACAACATCAGCATGATTACGGCAGTATCATCATCGGCGGCCACGACGACGCGACCGAGGTCATGACATCGGTCGAAGCGGCGGAGTATCTCAAGATGCACGTGAAGACGGTATGCCGTCTGGCCAAGGAAAAGAAGATACCGGCCAAGAAGGTCGGAAGCGAGTGGCGGTTCCTGAGAAGCGTGCTTGACCGCTGGCTGGCTCAGGAAGAGGTACTCGAGGTGATCGAGTAGTCGCCCTGGAGCAGGGAACGAGCCGATGAGCAAAACGAAATTCGAACGGGTCGAGGTCGGAAATCCCGGCATAGCGGCATTCCGGATCGAGGGGACGCTCGGATTCCACGAGAATGGAAAGATCCAGCGCCTCGTCGAGGAATGCCTGAAGCGGGACATGAAGGCCGTCATTTTCGATTTCTCGGAGCTTTCCTCCCTCGGCGGAGGGGTCGCCAAGATCCTCCGGGATTTCGTCGAGACGCTCGCGGCGAAGGGGGGAAGCGTGAGCTTCGTCGTTACGAACGACATTGTCACGCAATTCCTCCAGGACGGCGAACGCACCGTTTCCATTCACCGCTCCCTCATCGATGCAGTGTCAGCGAGCGGCGCCCCGGCGGAGCCCGTCCCGTCAACGCCCGCCCCTTCAGCGCCCTGCCCGTCAGCGCCCGCAGGTCCCGGCGGACGCGTGATCCTCATGTCATACGATAGCACCGCCGGGCCGAAGGGTCCCGTTCCCGTCTCCGGGGGCGGGGTCGA
>DATCCP010000188.1:0-2282 GCA_036511215.1 Candidatus Krumholzibacteriaceae bacterium | reverse complement strand
GTGCTGCACCTCGAGGAGCGCTCGTCCGAGCTCCGCCGTGAAATTCTCCGGGGTCACGCCCTCGAGCGCGCTCCGGCAGACGCGCTCGCCCGTTTTCGCGAGGTCGGCCTTCGCCGAGGGGAGCATGTGCGTGCGGACGTTCCGGAGCATCTGCATGCGGTGCTCGACGGTGCGAAAAAGGCGGTACGAGCGCTCGAGCGGTTTTTTCGCCTCGGCGCTCAGGAGGCCGTGCCGCGAGAGGCGCTCGAGTGATTCGAGCGTGTTGCGCGAGCGGATTTCGGGCCGGCTCCTCCCGTGAACGAGCTGGATTCCCTGCGTGATGAACTCGATGTCGCGAATGCCCCCCGACATGAGCTTGATGTTCCCCGCGCGCTCCTCGTCCGAGAGGTACCCCATCCAGCGCTCGCGCATCGTCACGATCTCGTCGAGGGGATCGAAGCTCGGAGCGGGGGCGTAGACGGCCTTCGCGCAGTTGTCGATGAAGGCGTCGCCGACGACCCTGTTTCCCGCGGTGACGCGCGCCTTGATGAGCGACTGCTTCTCCCACGGCTTCGCGCGCCGCTGGAGGTAGTTCGCGTGATCCGCGAGCGTCACGACGAGCGGCCCGCTGTCCCCGTCCGGCCTGAGCCGCAGGTCCACCCGGTAGAGCGTGCCCTCCTCGGTGGGCGTGGAGAGGTGCTCCGTGATGCGGCGCGCGAGCGCGTCGTAGAACTCGCTTTCGCGCTCCCCCTCGGCGGGGTCGCTCACGTAGAGAAGATCGATGTCGGATGAATAGTTGAGCTCCGTGCCCCCGAGCTTCCCGAGCGAGATGACGGCGAAACGGTGAAAGGGAACGGCCGTGTCGAAGCTCCAGGCCGTCTCGCCGAGCCCCGCCTCCGCGGCGAGCTCTTCGAACGCCATGCCGGCGACGGTCTCGATGACCGCGTCGGCGAGGAACGAGAGCTCCGCCGTCACCTCTTCGAGGGGCGCGAGCCCCAGAAGATCGCGCGCGCCGATGCGGAGCGTCTCGCGACGGACGTAGCGTTTTGCGCTGTTGAGGCGCCGCCGCAGGTCCCTGAACGGCTCGATCTGACGTGAGAGCTCGAAGAGGTAGGTGCTGTGCGCCTTCATTACTCCGAGCGTGCGCTCCTCGATGAGCCACGAGAGATACCCGGGATTCCGGGCGAGGATGTCGGTGAGAAAGTAGCTGCACGAAAAAATGGTGACGATGAGGCGCGCGATGGGCCGCGCGAGGAAGAACGAGTGCAGGAAACGCGCGGGCACGATCTTGGCCTCGACGAATCGGGCGAGGTTGAGGAGCGCCATGTCGGGGTCCGGACACGCCGCGAGCTCGGCGAGGAGATTCTCGATGTTTCCCGCCGGGGGCGCGTCGGTTCCGCCTAGCGGAACGAGCCGCAGCCAGAGCGCGGCCGCCTTCGCGGGGTCCTCGAAGCGGAGCTCCGCGAAAAGGGCCTCGAGCTCCCGCGCATCAGCGTGCTCGCCGAGGGCCCGCCGCGCGAGTCCGTCGTCTTTCGTGCTCATGAACTCTGTCCCAACGCGCTCACGAACTTTCTCTGGAAAGCGTTTATCGTTTCCTGTACCCTTGCCCGTATGCCGATTATACCGGAGTGCGGTTCAGGAATCGAGGAGAAGCGATGAAGAAGATCGAAGCGTATATCAAGCCGTTCAAACTCGACGAGGTAAAGGAAGCCCTCATGGAGGTCGGCATCGGCGGCATGAGCGTCACCGAGGTGAAGGGGTTCGGGAGGCAGCGGGGGCACAAGGAGCTCTACCGCGGGAGCGAGTACAAGGTCGATTTTCTGCCGAAAATCCGCGTCCAGGTCGTCGTGAAGGACGTTGACGTCGAGCGCGTCGTCAAGGCGATTATCGCTTCCGCCCGGACGGGACAGATCGGCGACGGCAAGATCTTCATAACGAACGTCGAGGACGCGATCCGGGTGAGGACCGGCGAAAGCGGCGAGGAGGTCCTCTAGATCCGATGGAAGAGCTCTATCTCGGCATCGAGACGTCCTGCGACGACACCTCATGCGCGATCTATTCCCCCGTCCGCGGCGTCGTCGTTCATCGCACCGCGACGCAGCTCGACCACGAGAAATACGGCGGCGTCGTCCCTGAGATCGCCTCGCGATCGCACATGCGAACGCTGCTCCCGCTGTATGATACGGTCATGGAGGAGGGGGGCGTGGTACTCTCGTCGCTCGCCGGCATCGGCGTCACGAACGGGCCGGGCCTGACCGGCTCGCTTCTCGTCGGGCTCTCGTTCGCCAAGGCGCTCGCCTACG
>DATCCP010000187.1:0-2567 GCA_036511215.1 Candidatus Krumholzibacteriaceae bacterium | reverse complement strand
CGCAATAGCGACCTCCACGCGAGGTCTCCCTGTGAATCCTGAAGTTTCTTTATTCCGTTGCCTCTTCGAAGCCCCTTCCCTACAATGCACCTACGTTTCTGCATGGAAAAGGGTTCTTCAGAATCGTAACGACCCTTCGTGAAAAAGGGGGCATCATGAAATCCTGGGCATGTGTCTTCGGCGTTCTCGCATTTGCTCTGGCGGTTCTCGCGGGACCGGCGGTCGCCGCCAGCCCGCACGCAATCGTTTTCAACGATCTTCTCTCCCTCGGGAGAATCGGCGCCTTTGCCGTCTCGCCCGACGGGAAGCAGGTGGCCTTCGAGGTCACGCGCTTCGATAAGGACGAGAATTCGTCGAACACGGACATCTACCTCGTGCCCGTCGCCGGCGGAACGCCGTGGGCGTTCGTGCGGAGCGACGCGGACGACTCGTCTCCGGCCTGGTCTCCTGACGGAAAGCAGCTCGCGTTCATCTCCGACCGGGACGGCACGTCCCAGATCTGGGTCATTCCCATAAACGGCGGCGAGGCGAAGAAGATCACCGACATCGCGACCGGCGTTTCGAATTTCGTCTGGTCGCCGGACGGCCACGCGATTGCCCTCACCTCGAGCGTCTATCCCGAATGTCCCGACATGGCCTGCAACGCGAAGAAGCTCGACGAGGCGAAGAACGCGAAGGTCAAGGGCCGCGTCGTGGATGCGCTTCTCTTCCGGCACTGGACCAGCTGGCGAAACGGCAAATGGAGCCACCTCTTCATCACGAGCGTCGACGGCGGCTCTCTCGCCGAAGTAAATACGGGGCGTACCGACGTGCCGCCGATCGCCCTCGGCGGAGACCGGGACATCGATTTCTCTCCCGACGGCCGGGAGCTGTGCTTTACCATGAATCCCGATTCGGTCCCTGCGATATCGACGAACAACGATCTCTACATCATGAGCGTGCCGGGCGGGAAGCCGGTTTCCATCACGGCCGCAAATCACGGAGACGACAACAATCCCCGCTACTCCTCCGACGGGCGCTTCATCGCCTACTGTTCGATGAAAACACCCCGGCTCGAGTCGGACCGGGTCAGGCTCATGCTCTACGATAGGAAGACCGGCACGATCTCGAATCTCACGGAGAATTTCGACTACAGCATCGATCACTTCTCGTGGGCGCGTGATTCACGGACGCTCTATTTCAACGTCGAGGACAAGGGGCGCCGCGCGACCGGCGCGGTCTCGATCAAGGGCTCCGACGCAGCACTCATTATTCGAGGGGGCTACGACACCGACCTCGCGACGACACCGGACGGCAAATACATCGTCTTCGCGCGGCAGAGCGCGACGCACCCGGTCGACCTCTACCGGGCCACGGTCAAGGGCACGAACGTCTCGGCGCTCACGAACGTCAACGCGGACGTTCTCGCCGGTCTCAAGATGAACCCCGTCGAGGAGTACTGGTACGACGGCGCACTCGGAGCGAAGATTCACTGCTACATCGTGAAGCCGCCGTTCTACGAGGCCGGAAAGAAGTATCCGCTCATTCTCCTCATCCACGGCGGCCCCCAGGGATCGTTCGGCGACGATTTCCACTATCGGTGGAACTCGCAGATGTTCGCCTCTCCCGGGTACGTCGTCGCGATGATCAACCCTCACGGGAGCACGGGATACGGGGACGCGTTCGAGCGCGAGATCAGCGGCGATTGGGGAGGCGCGGTGTTCGAGGATGTCCTGAAGGGCGTCGACTTTCTCAAGACGCTCCCCTTCGTCGACAAGGACCGCATCGCCGCGGCGGGCGCCTCCTACGGCGGCTACATGATCGACTGGCTCGAGGGGCACACGAAGGACCTCTTCCGCTGCCTCGTCTCGCACGACGGCGTGTACAACCTCGAGAGCATGTACGGGGCGACCGAAGAGCTCTGGTTCCCCGAGTGGGAGTTCAAGGGAACGCCGTGGACCAATCCCGCGACGTACGCGAAATGGTCGCCGCACCGGTACGCCGCCGACTTCAAGACCCCCTGCCTCGTCGTGCACGGCGTGCAGGACTTCCGCGTGCCGTTCGAGGAGGGGCTTCAGTTCTTCACGGCGCTTCAGCGGCAGGGCGTGCCGTCGAAGCTCCTCTATTTCCCCGACGAGGGACATTTCGTGACGAAGCCCCAGAACGCCGAGCTCTGGTGGAAGACGCTTCAGGACTGGTTCGCCGTGTACTTGAAGTAGGATCGCGCGCGCGGACCGCGAGCGCCGGGCGGGGAAAACAAAAAACCGGAAAAAGGATCCAATGGAGGGGTCACGCGGTCCACCTTCGTCAGAACTTTCTCCGGTTTCAAAGAGGCGTTGGCATTATACCACAACGAGGCACGAAATAGAACTGAATTCTCTCGCACGCACGCGCATCGGGCTTCTGCTTCCGAGGGACGCTCAATTCTCAGCGAAGCCTGATCACTCCTTCGCCGACCGGGGCGACCTTCCCCGAAACGGCGACTCCCTCGATGGTCCCCCGCTCCGAATTGACGTCGACCGAGATGAGGCTCGCTCGCCTGATCTCGATCCCCTGCTCGATCGTGAGACGGAGTTTCATCGGAAACT
>DATCCP010000186.1:0-3010 GCA_036511215.1 Candidatus Krumholzibacteriaceae bacterium | reverse complement strand
AATACTATGCGCGGGGGACGTACATTTATCCCCCCGCTCCCTCGATGCGCATCGTCACGGACATCTTCGCCTGGTGCCGCGAGAACACGCCCGCCTGGAACACGATCAGCATCAGCGGCTACCACATTCGCGAGGCAGGCTCGACGGCCGTTCAGGAGGTCGCTTTCACGCTGTCGGACGCCGTGTCGTATGTTGAGGCGGCGATCGCTGCGGGGCTTTCGGTCGACGACTTCGCGCCGCGCCTGTCCTTTTTCTTCGGCGTCCACAACAACCTCTTCGAGGAGGTCGCGAAGTTCCGCGCGGCGCGCCGCCTCTGGGCAAAGATTCTGAAAGACCGCTTCGGGTCCCGCTCGGAACGCTCGATGCTCCTGCGCTTCCATTCGCAGACGGCCGGCTGCACGCTGACGGCCCAGCAGATCGAGAACAACGTGGTCCGCGTCACGCTTCAGGCGCTCGCCGCCGTCCTCGGCGGCACGCAGTCCCTTCACACGAACTCGAAGGACGAGGCGCTCAACCTGCCGTCCGAAGAGGCCGCCCTCACGGCGCTCCGGACGCAGCAGGTCATCGCGGAGGAATCGGGTGCCTGCGACAGTGTCGACCCGCTCGGGGGCTCCTACTTCGTCGAAAAGCTGACCACCGAGATAGAAACGCACGCGGTCGATCTCATGAAACGGATCGACGACATGGGCGGGATGATCAAAGCGATCGAGGCGTGCTTCCCTCAGCGCGAGATCGAGCGGAGCGCCTACGAGTATCAGAAGGCGGTCGAAAGCGGCGCCATCGGCGTTGTCGGCGTGAATCGATACGCCGACGCGAACACGGCGCGCAGCGGCTCCTTCAGAATTGATCCGGCGGTCGCGGGCCGGCAGACGGAACGGCTCGCGCGCTTCAAGGCTGCCCGGGACACGGACGCCGTCCGGCGTCTGCTCGCCGCCCTCGAGGATGCGGCCCGGGGAGAGACGAACCTCATGCCTGTCATCGTCGAGGCCGTCAAGAGAGGCTGCACGCTCGGCGAGATTTCGAGCTCCCTGGAGAAGGTTTTCGGCCGCTACAACCCGGCGTTGAGCCCCTCGGGCGCCGCGTAACGTTCCCCGCAACGTCCAAATCAAGGAGGTCCGTATGCATCACCGGCTCGGCGCCGTCAATCATATCGGAATCGCAGTCAAGAATATCGAGGAAGCGAAAAAGATATTTTCCGACGCCCTCGGCCTCACCTGCGTCGAAGAAAAGACGCTCCCCGAGCGAGGCGTCAAGATAGCGTTTCTCTCGTCGGGAAATACGACCGTCGAGCTTCTCGAGGGGATCGGAGCCGAGAGCACGGTCGCGAAGTTCGTCGAGCAGCGGGGCCCCGGGCTCCACCATCTCTGCTTCGAGGTCGACGGGATCGAACGCGTGATGAAGGAGCTCTCCGCGAGCGGCATACGGCTCGTCGACGAGAAACCGCGTCCCGGCGCCGAGGGAAAACCGGTCGCCTTCGTTCACCCGAAATCGACGCTCGGCGTCCTCGTCGAGCTCATCGAGAAATAGGCCGGCCGGGACCGCGAAAGGCGCCGTTTCCCGAGGGGCCTCCCGTCACGGCTTGTCGTACGTGTAGAAGCCCCTTCCCGTCTTTCTCCCGAGGTATCCGGCATCCACCATCTTCCTGAGGAGCGGGCATGCGCGGTACTTGGGGTCGCCGAACCCGCAGTAGAGCACGTTGAGAATATTGAGACAGATGTCGAGTCCGATGAGGTCGGCGAGCGCGAGCGGCCCGAGCGGATGGTTCATCCCGAGCTTCATGACGTCGTCGATCGCTTCCGCAGTCGCGACCCCCTCCATGAGACAGAACACCGCCTCGTTGATCATCGGCAAGAGAACGCGGTTCGAAACGAATCCCGGATAGTCGTTCACCTCGACGGCAGTCTTCTCGAGCTTCGTCGCGAGCTGGACGACGGCGGCCGTCGTTTCGTCGCTCGTCGCGAGCCCCCTGATGATCTCGACGAGCTTCATGACCGGAACGGGGTTCATGAAGTGCATTCCGATGAACCGGTCCGCGCGCGCCGTCTGCGCCGCGAGCGCCGTGATCGAGATCGAGGAGGTGTTCGTCGCGAGAATCGCGTGCGCCGCGAGCAGCCCGTCGAGCTCCTTGAAGATCTTCGTCTTCATCTCGAAATCCTCGAGGGCCGCCTCGACGACGAGGTCGGACGAGGCGACATCCTTGAGATTCGTCGATCCCTTGATGCGAGCGAGCACGTCCGTCCTCGTCTTCTCGTCGATGGCCTCTTTCTTGACGAGGCGCGCGAGGCTCTTCCCGACCGCATCGATTCCCTTCCGCACGAATTCGTCTTTGATATCGATCATGACGACCGGGTAGCCGTGGTGGGCGAAGACCTGGGCGATGCCGTTTCCCATCGTTCCCGCGCCGATGACCGCGACCTTCTTCACTTCCATGTAACGTTCCTCCCTTACACGAGCTCGACCGAGAGCGCGACCGCGTTGCCCCCCCCGAGGCAGAGCGAGGCGAGGCCGCGTTTTCCCCCGGTTTGCTTCAGGACATGGAGCAGCGTGACGAGAAGGCGGGCGCCCGAGCAACCGATCGGATGGCCGAGCGCGACCGCGCCGCCGTTGATATTGACCTTTCGCGGATCCATCTTGAGCTCCTTCATGACGGCGCACGGCTGCACCGCGAAGGCCTCGTTGAGCTCGATCGCGTCGAAATCGTCGATCGTGAGCCCGACCTTCTTGAGGAGCTTCGGAATCGCCACGGTCGGCGCCATCATGACCCATTCGGGTTTCATGCCCCCCGTCGCATAGCCCGTCACGCGAGCGATCGGCTTCACCTTGAGCTCTTTCGCCTTCGCCTCGGAGAGGAGCACCATCGCCGCGGCACCGTCGGAGATCTGCGAGGAGTTCGCGGCCGTGATGGTGCCGTCAGCCTTGAACGCCGGTTTGAGCTTCGCCATGCCTTCGAGGGTCGAGTCGGGACGCGGGCCCTCGTCGCGGTCGATCCGCACCGGGTCCCCCTTCTTCT
>DATCCP010000185.1:0-2750 GCA_036511215.1 Candidatus Krumholzibacteriaceae bacterium | reverse complement strand
CGTTCTCGACCGTGACGCCCTTCGGAAGGACGAGCCGGTACTCGACCGCGCAGATCTGCATCGTCTCGGGGAAATTTACGACGATATAGATCATGACCTGCTTGTCCCGGGATCCGAGCTTCACCGTGCGCTTGGCGCCCTGCTCGTCGAAAAAGACACCGAACCCCACCTCCTGGGAAACGTACGAGAGGGTCGTGTCTTTCTTCGTCGAATCCGCAGGAGTGCCCCCCTCCTTCTTCTCCTTCTTGGAACAGGAGAAGAGGAGAACGAGGCTCATAATCGCGATCGCAACAAGCCCTGCGCGATGATGCATATGCATCGAACAACCTCCCCTGAAAACATGTCCCATGCAACCGCCGTTCGCAACGGCCGAATGTTGTATCATATGAGCAATAGCCCAATATTACAACGGATTTCGATTACATTCCGGTTGACCGGAGGCACCGCTTCGGCTAGAATGCTTTCTACTCTAATCGCGAACAGTCCTCGAGCGTGCGCAGCAAACCGGCGACAAACCTCCCGAGGAGGAACCTCCCTTGAAAGCCAGAAAAGAAAAATTCGAGCTTCTCGCGAAGACGCGCGAGCAGGCGCTTCTCGGCGGCGGCCTGGAGCGCATCCAGAAAATCCATGAGTCGGGGCGCCTCACGGCGCGCGAGCGGATCCATATGCTCTTCGACGAGGGCACGTTTCAGGAGCTCGGCGTGTTCGTCACACACCGCTCGACGTGGCCCGGCATGGAAGAAAATAAAACGGTCGGCGACGGCGTCGTGTGCGGGCACGGACTCGTCAACGGACGCAACGTCTTCGCGTTCGCCCAGGACTTCACCGTTTTCGGCGGCTCCCTCAGCGAGGCGAACGCCGGCAAGATCACCCGTCTCCTCGACATGGCGATGGAGAACGGAGCGCCGGTCGTCGGCCTCTGCGACAGCGGCGGCGCGCGCATCCAGGAGGGGGTCGCGAGCCTCGGTGGATACGCTGAAATATTTCTGCGGAATACGCTCGCCTCGGGGGTCATACCCCAGATTTCGGCAATCATGGGCCCCTGCGCGGGCGGCGCCGTCTATTCCCCCGCCATCACGGACTTCATATTCATGGTCAAGGACACGAGCCACATGTTCATCACGGGCCCGAACGTCATCAAGAAGGTGACCCACGAAGACGTGACATTCGAGGAGCTCGGAGGGGCGCTCACGCACAACAGCAAGAGCGGCGTGGCCCACTTCATCTCGGACAACGACGAGGGATGCATCGCAGAGATCAAGGAGCTCCTCTCCTATCTCCCGCAGAATAACCTCGAGGATCCTCCATACAGCGCCCCCAACGACGATCCGGGGCGCAAGGAGCCGAAGCTCGCCGACATACTCCCGGACGACCCCCGGCAGCCCTACGACGTCAAGGAGATCATCGACCTCATCGTCGACGACAGGGGGTTCTTCGAGGTTCAGGCGCTGTGGGCGAAGAACATCGTCGTCGGGTTCGCCCGCCTCAACGGACACGTCGTGGGAGTCGTCGCGAACCAGCCGCTCCACATGGCCGGCGTGCTCGATATAGACTCCGCGATCAAGGGAGCCCGCTTCGTGCGCTTCTGCGACGCATTCAACGTGCCGCTCATCACCTTCGAGGACGTCCCGGGGTTCCTTCCCGGGACGAACCAGGAGTGGGGCGGCATCATCCGGCACGGCGCGAAGCTCATTTTCGCCTACTGCGAGGCGACGGTGCCGAAAATCACCGTCATCACGCGGAAGGCGTACGGCGGCGCGTACTGCGTCATGTCGAGCAAGCACATCAGGGGGGACTACAACATCGCCTGGCCAACGGCCGAGATCGCGGTCATGGGCGCCGACGGCGCCGTCAACATTCTCTACCGCAAGGAGATCTCGTCCGCGGAGGATCCCGAGGCGGAGCTCCAGCGATATATCGACATGTACGTCGAGTCGTTCGCGAACCCGTACGTCGCGGCCTCTCTCGGATACCTCGACGACGTCATAAGCCCCGAAAACACGAGACCGATGATCATCCACTCCCTCGAGAACCTTCTCAACAAGAGGCAGCAGCTTCCGCCGAAGAAGCACGGGAACATTCCTCTGTAGAGGTGGCGTATGGCGGCAGCAGGGAAGAAAAGGGATCTCAAGTCAGCTCTGGCGAGCTGGGAAGAGAACGTTTATCGGCCATTCAGCGCAAAGGGGGGCGAGCGGAGAGACGCCTTTGCGACGACCTCCGGAATCGAGATCAGGCCGCTCTACACGCCGCTCGATGCCCCCGAGTCCGACTATCTCGAGAGTCTCGGTTTCCCCGGGATGTATCCCTTTACGAGGGGCGTCTACCCTACCATGTTCAGGGGAAAATTCTGGACGATGCGTCAGTACGCGGGCTTCGGATCAGCGGAGGAGACGAACAGACGCTTCCGGTACCTTCTCGAGAAGGGCCAGACCGGGCTCTCGATCGCCTTCGATCTTCCGACGCAGATGGGCTACGACTCGGACCACAAGATGGCGGATGGAGAGGTCGGAAGAGTCGGCGTGGCAATAGATTCCATCGATGATTTCAGAATGCTCATGAAGGACATCCCTCTGGAGAGGGTGAGCACGTCGATGACGATCAACGCAACGGCGGCGATACTGCTCGCGATGTACGCGGCGCTTGCCGATGAAACGGGCGTGCCGCTGGCAAAGCTCTCGGGCACGATCCAGAACGACATCCTCAAGGAATACTATGCGCGGGGGACGTACATTTACCCCCCCGCCCCCTCG
>DATCCP010000184.1:0-6376 GCA_036511215.1 Candidatus Krumholzibacteriaceae bacterium | reverse complement strand
GCCGCTCCCCGGGGGCTTTGCCGACGATTTCCTCGGGATTCATTTCACGTTCGCGCAGAAGGAATAGGAGCCGCAATTAACTCACTGTTATCCTTGCAATTAAATTACTGTTGACAAAAGGGGATGTGCATATTAATTTTTTCCGGTACGCGTTGAGGCAAGGCTTCCTGCTTGAGATTCGTTAACCTTTTAGAGCGTCGTAAAGGAGCCCGTGTATGCGTAAGCTTCTCAAACTCGTCGTTGTTGTGGCCCTTCTTGCCGGCATCTTCGCAGGCTGCCAAGGTCGCAGGGTAGTCTACATTCCCGCCTCGCTCAAGGGTGCCGTCGAAGCGAGCCTCTCGACCAACAACTACATTATCGAGTCTCCGAACGTCATCGGCGCGTTCGGCAGGGTTGCGATCGTTCGCGAGGGCGAGGTCGTCAAGTTCTTCGTCGGCGACAGTCTCGAGACGAGGCTGAATAGCGTCCAGGCCAAGAAAGCTCTGTTCGTCCGCAGGGTCGCCACTCCCTACGTCCACTTCATCGTCGATTTCATGATCGCGGCCGGAGACACGATCAAGGTCGGGGAGGCCGCCGCGAATCTCCCGGCGCTCCGCGATGCGGGAACATTTACGACGCCGGATGATTACATCATGATCGCGATCGACCAGCTCACGCCCAACCGGAGAACGCTCAAGTTTATCCAGAACAAGAAATTCCTCGTCGTCGGCGCCAAGGTGACCACGACGGACACGACCGACGCAAAGGGAGCGAAAGTCCAAAAGTTCGTGATCAACCTCAAGAACGTCAAATTCTCCGTCGAGGACACGAACGAGGGCGTGCAGGCAATCCTGAGGGCCATGGTGAAAGAGGAGGCCAACTTCGAGGGAGGCCTCATATACGGCACGATTCCGGCTTCACGCGAGCAGCGCGAGAGCCACGGGAACGGCGGAACCATCAAGATCGGGTTCTTCAAGTATATGGGTCAGATGGTGGTTCTGAGATTCACGTAAGCCGGTATCGGCGGTCGAATGAAATGAAAAGTGCGGCACACCCACGTGCCGCACTTTTTTTGTCGTCTCTTGACGTGTCCTCGGCTACTGCCGGAGCGTCGCCGCCTTCCGCGCCGCCTCGTCCGCCTTCATCGTCATCCCCTTCTTGCCGTATGAGAAGCCGAGGATGCGCCAGCCGTTCGCTTCGTCCGGATACTTGGTCGTGTACTCCTGACCCACGAGGATTGCATCGTCATACTGTTCCCCCTGGTAGTCCGCCAGCAGCAGGTAGTAGCGGCCTTTCTTGTTCTCGGGATCGATCTGCACGGCTTGCGTAAACGCCTCGATCGCCTTCGGGAGGTCCTTCAGGTTCATGCAGGCCGCGCCGAGGTTGTAATACGCATCGAACGTTTCCGAGGTCGTCTTCTGCTGCGCGGCGACGACGAGCTCGAGCAGGTCGCGGGCGCTCTGCCAATCTTTCTTGTTGAGGTACTCGACGGCCGATTCCTGGACGACCTTGTGCTCGGCCGGATTGATGCCGAGGAACTCTTCGAATATCGTGCGGGCCTGGACGTTCATCCCACGCTTCGCGAGGATTCTGCCCTCGAAGGCGAGAGAGTTCTCGTAGTTGGGGTCGTTCTTGTCCTTGTTCCTCGCGAGCAGCGAGTCCACCGCTACGTAGGTCTTGAGCATGTAGGTCGAATCAGTCTCGGAGATCAAGTAGTACACCTTCGCCAGGTTCAGCCAAGACTTGATCTGTCGCGGGTCGGCCTGCGTCGCGAGATCGAACTCGTGCGCCGCGCCTCGAGTGGCGTTGCTCTGAAGCTCGGCCATGCCGCCGTCGTAGTGCTTCGACCAGTTGGCCCGGATATTTGTTTCAACGTCGGGGAGCCTCTTGGGATCGAGCTTCCCCGCGAGCGACAGCTCGCGATATGCTCCCGCCATGTCATCGCTGAAGCCTAATGAGATGCCGAGCTGGTAATGGGCCTCGGCGTCGTTCGGGTTCTTCTCGAGGCCGCGCTTCGCCATTTCGGCGGCCTTGCCGAAGTCGCTGCGATCATTCTGTTCCTTGGCGCTCGACGTTTCGACGCTCTTGCATGAGGAGAACGCAAAAATCAGAGCGAGGAGGATCGCGAGCATCGCGTGACTTTTCTTCATACGGGAAACGCCTCCTTTGCGGTTCTCAATTAACCCTGGGGATTCCTCCTGAAACCAAGAAGGTGATCAAGGATACCCTGATCGGATGGGGTGTTCTGAGCCTCTCTTCCAGCCAAAATTATCAATCGCGCCGGAGTGTGTCAAGGAATATCGGAAGGAGCGCCGGCGCAGATCGAGAGCCCCGGACGGTTCCCGAATCGGGGGGGCCGATGCCCTTTCCATTTGCAGTAGAATAGGATACGCCACTTCAAATGGCTCGGGAGCCCGAGCGGGCCCGCTCGCGCGTCAAGACCCGGACGGATGCGTCTCAGGAAGGCTCGGGGACCGGTTATGGGAGCGTGGGGAGACGGGCTGGGAGGTCGCCGCGTCCGGGCATCAGGCGACCGCAATAACTTCGAGTCAAATTCATTGACAGGCCTATGGGAGCTTTATATATTTTCGTTGGAATTTCGTTAGAAGCGAGTACGGAAAAATAGAGACCCACACCTTACGCATTCTCCCCGACTGCCTTTTGAACGAGGGGGAGTAGTGCCTCATGGATCGGTACCTCTTCGCAAGGAGTGGAACGATGAAAGTTCGCTACGGTTCGCCGGCCCCGACATGCATCGTGGCCATCGCACTCGTGCTCGCGCTGTCAGCGAGCGCGCTTGCTCAGACGGGACACATCATAGGAAAGGTCAGCAGCGCCAAAACGAGTGAGCCGCTCGCCTTCGCGAACGTCGTGGTCATCGGGACGAAGATGGGGGGAATGACCCTGAACGACGGCTCCTTCAAGATCACCGGAGTCCCCGTGGGCAGCTACACCGTCAAGGCGATGATGATGGGCTACACGGCGGTCGAGAAAACGGGCATCTCGGTGAATTCGGGGGGCGAGGTCACGGTCGAGTTCCAGCTCCAGGAAACGATCGTCTCGCGGACGGCCGAAATCGTCGTCGAGGCGACGGTTCCGCAGATCAACGTGACATCGAGCGACGTGCGCCAGCGCGTGACGGGCAGCCAGCTCAGGGAGCTCCCCGTCGATGACGTCGTCTCGGCCGTCGCGTTGAAGAGCGGTATCGTCAAGACGGGCGACGAGCTCCACGTGCGCGGCGGACGTTCCGGAGAGGTGCAGATGCAGATCGACGGCGTGCCCGTCGACGATCCCCTGGGCGGCGGCTCGATCTCGGTCGGGCTCCTCGCCACCGATCAGAGCGAGGTCATCACGGGGGGCATGGACGCCGAGTACGGGAACGCGCAGTCGGCCATCATCAACGTGAGCACCCGCGAGGGAGGCAAGAACTTCGAGGGTCAGCTCCGGTACATGACGGACGATTTCGGCCGGAGCGACAAGACCTATACGAACTACGACAGGCTCAACGTCGGCTTCGGCGGGCCGACGCCCCTGAAGAATCTCACATACTACGCGTCGGGCGAGGTGACCTTCAGCGACGGCGACAACTGGTCGATCGCGTCGAAGAACGAGACGAAGATCTTCGGCGATTGGCTCAAGTTTTCCGACCGGCAATTCTCGAGCTACAACCTGCAGGGCAAGGTCGCGTACCAGATCAATCCGAGAATCAAGATCGTCGGCGAGGCGATCTTCACGCACTCCGTCAACGATCCCTACGTCAATAACTGGAACATCGACGGCTATGCCCAGAAGATCTACCGCTTCATCACGCTCCGCGCGAGCCGGGACTATCAGGCCGATTACGCCCGTGCGTTCGGCGCGTATACGAGCGTGTACTACGGTCCATGGATCAAGAAAGTGATTCCGCGCGTCGAGTACTATCCGGGCTCGATCGAGGAGCGGCGCAGGGTTATCTACCCCGTCGTCGTATTCAACAAGGTGCGCGATCCGAACGATCCTTCGAAGCCCGCCTTCATCACGCGGTACGACAACTTCTACGCGCGCATGGTGACCGACGTATACGGTCAGGAGACCGAGGTGATTTGGGACGAGGCCATCATCAACGGCTCCGGCAACGTCGAGCGCTACGAGAGCAAGCTGCTCTTCGAGGGCTACCAGAACCCCGAGAGCCACTACAGCCACTTCAGGGACGATTCGAGCTACGTCTATTTCAATTCGGCCGAGCGCATCTCGACGAACAAATCCGACGACCTCAACCTGAAGTTCGGCCTCAGCCATAACATTTCGGACGACGTGCTCTACACGGTCAGCTTCACCCGCCTCCGGTTCAAGCAGATCAACTCGGTCAACGGCAAGACCCCCGCCGAATACTCGTCGGCGGGGCTTCCGGCCACGCTTCCGAGCGGCTCGTGGCGGTACAGCGGCGTGAGCACCCGTGTGTGGTACACCGACCCCGACTATCCGTATTTCGTCACGTCCTACGATTGGCCGGCCTATACGAACCGCCTCAGCACGACATACAATCTCAAGGCGGATCTCACCTCGAAGAAATGGATGAACCATCAGTTCAAGACCGGCGTCCAGTTCCTCTACAACGATCTCGATGAGGAAACGATCAACTTCCCGGCGCAGACACGCATCGACGGAAGCTACCTGAGCTCCAACATATTCCACAACTTCAACCCCGAGGCCTCGTACTACGTCCAGGACAAATGGCAGTACCAGGGAATGATCGTGAACGGCGGCGTGCGGGTCGACTTCTTCTCCCCGGGAAACAACAGCTCGATCCTCATTCACAGCAGCGAGATCAACCCGAACGTGGACAAGTACAAATTCCAGATCAGCCCCCGTCTCGGGTTCGCGTTCCCGATCACGGACAAGGACAAGTTCCACTTCCATTACGGACGGTTCACCCAGTGGCCGAACCGCAACGAGCTCTTCAGAACCCAGAACATGCTGAACGGCTCCGGTATTCTCGGCAACCCCGACCTCAACGAGGAGCTCACCGTTTCGTACCAGGCGGGCGTCTCGCACCAGTTCACGGAGACGGTCGCGGGGCAGTTTGTCGTATTCAACAAGGACATTTACGGCCTCGTCTCGTCGACCCGCGTCACCGACACGGAGCTCGGGATCCAGGGATACCGCTACATCAACCGCACGTACGCGAGCTCCCGGGGGCTCGAGGTGAGCATCGATAAGATGAGAACCCACTACGTCGGTGGCGAGATCTCCTATACGTTTTCGTACGCGGACGGCGTCGCCTCCGACGCGAACTTCGGCGTGACCGCCGAGGGGCTCTCGCATCTGCCGACCCAGGAGCTCCCGCTCGACTGGGACCAGCGGCACACGCTCAACGTCACCGTGCGCCTCCAGGATCAGAACAAGTGGGGCGCGACGATCGTGTATTCGTATGGAAGCGGGCTCCCCTGGACGCCGTATGATCGCTTCGCGCGGCGGCAGGATCCGCTCTGGGAAAACTCGAAGCGGCTTCCCGCGACGAACGTCATCAATCTCCAGGGCCGCAAGATGTTCAGCATCTACGGGCAGGAGCTCACGCTCTTCTTCGAGGGGCGCAACCTCCTGAACCAGGATATCCTCACGCCGGGCGGAACGGCTCCGGGCGCGTTCCCCGGTATGACGAACGCGTCGATGGACAACGGCTCCTACCTGACCGAGACCGGCCAGTACGGAGGCGCCTATCTGGAGGATATCAACCAGGACGGCGTGGACGAGTTCGTTCCGGTGCACGATCCCACGATTTGGGATTCCCGGAAGGCGTGGCGCATCGGTTTCGGATTCGATTTCTAGGGTGATCCCGGATGATGGAGGAGGGTTCGCGCATGAATCGAAAAAGATGGATCGGGATAGCGGCGGCGGTCCTCGTGATTCTCATGGCCGGCCCCGCCGCGTTCGCGAGGGACAACAACGCGACGGCCTGGGCGGAGCAGATGAAGAATCTCAGACAGCGGATCTGGGTTCTCGACGGAAGCTGCGTGCACAACGTCGGCAACCTGCAGATGAACGTGACGAACTGGGGCTGCTTCGGATCGTACCCGTCCTCGACGCTCGCGATGGCGGAATCTCCTTCGGCGCAGTGGCCCGCAAACTCGGGCGTCGAGTACCTGTACATCGCCGGTCTCTGGGTGGGGGCGAAGAAGGGCGGCGTTCCGGTGGTTACGACTGCGGCGTACGAGCAGGAGTTCTCTCCCGATCCCATCGATCCCACCGTGAAGATCTATCGCTCGTTCGAGGGCGCGACGGGCGGCGCGCGCTACCCGAGCCCCCCCGACGACGACAAGGACGGGAAGATCGACGAAGACTGGCTCAACGGCGTGGACGACGACGGCGACGGGAAGATCGACGAGGACTTCGCTGCGATCAGCAAGCAGATGTTCTC
>DATCCP010000183.1:0-3552 GCA_036511215.1 Candidatus Krumholzibacteriaceae bacterium | reverse complement strand
AAAACGTTTCCATGCTTCATCGGCGGCGAGCATTCGATAACGCCGTGGATCCTCGAGGGGCTCGGCTACGACTCCCTCGGCATCGTGTGGCTCGACGCGCACGCCGACATGCGCGAGAGCTACCTCGGCGAGAAGGAGAGCCACGCGTGCGCGGCGCGGAACGCGCTCCCCTTCGGAACGCTCGTCCAGGTCGGCGTGCGGAGCTACTCGAGCGAGGAGCGCGATTTTATCCGCGGCTGCGCGGGGACGAGCGTCTTCGGCTGGTGGAACGAGGACGCCGCGAGAGCGATCCGCCGGCTCCCCGATCCCGTGTACCTCTCGATCGACTTCGACGCCGTCGACCCGTCCATTCTCCGCGCCGTCGGCACGCCAGAGCCCGGCGGGCTCCTGTGGGACGAGTTGATGGACCTTCTCACGTTCGTATTCAACGAGAAGCGCGTCGTGGCGATGGATGCGGTCGAGCTGTGTCCCGTGGAACACGACGAAACGTCGAATTTCATCGCGGCGAAGATCGTCTACGAAGCGATCTCGAGATTTGTGCGGAAGGAGTTGCACCGTGAAGCGTAAATACCTCACTCACCCGACGAGGCCGGTGGAGCTCACGGCCGGTATGACCTGCGACGAGCTTCTCACGGGCCTCGAGGGTTGCAGCTTCCAGGCGCGGCAGCTCGCGCTCGCGGCCCGCATCTGGACCGAAGCGCTCGACGAGGACATTATCGTCTGGCTCGGGCTCGCGGGCGCCATGGTGCCCGCCGGGATGCGCAAGGTGCTCGTCACGCTCATGGAGCACCGGCTCATCGACGTCATCGTCTCGACGGGCGCGAACCTTTACCACGATTTCTACGAGACGGCGGGCAGTTTCCACTACCTCGGATCCCCGAACGTGGACGACACGAAGCTCCGCGAGGACAAGGTCGACCGGATCTACGACACCTTTGCGGACGAAGAGGGATTCATGGGCCTCGACAAGCAGATCGGGAAATGGGCGACGGAGACCCTCGAGGATCGCCCCTACACGACGAGGGAGTTCCTCGGCCTACTCGGCAAGGAGGCGAACCGCGTCTCAAAGGGGGAGCAGGGCATCCTGAGCACCGCTCACCGGATTGGCGTGCCGGTGTACTGCCCGGCCATCGGCGACTCCTCGATCGGCATCGGGCTCGCCGAGCGAACGCCGAAGGTCATGTTCGACATGATCGGCGACGTCGAGGAGACGGCGCGCATCGCGGCGATGAAGCCGACGATGGTGATCTACATGGGGGGCGGGACGCCGAAGAACTTTATCCAGCAGACCGAGGTGACCAATAATATTCTCGGGAGGCCCGTCGAAGGACACCGCTACGCGATCCAGTTCGTCGCCGACCCGCCGCAGTGGGGGGGCTTGAGCGGGTGCACCTTCGACGAAGCCGTCTCCTGGGGCAAGATCGCGGTCGACGCGAAGCAGACAAGCGTTCTCTGCGACGCCGCGCTCGCGCTCCCCTTGGTCGCGGCGGCGGTTCTCACGAGGCGCGAGGGAAGAAAGAGGCCGGGTACGCTCAAGTTTTCATGGTAGGTGATGCGTCCGCGGGGCGTCTCTCGCGCTGCCGCGGGCGCCGGTGACCGGGGAACGATGTGCGGGGAGGTTGGGGATGATAGCGGAGATTCGTTCCGGCGCGGTTGTGGGGATCGACGGGTTCGGGGTCACGGTCGAGATCGATCTTGCCACGGGGCTTCCGTCATTCACGATAGTCGGGCTTCCGAACGCGGCCGTTCGCGAGAGCCGCGAGCGCGTGACGTCGGCCATCAAGAACAACGGTTTCAAGTTTCCACAGAAGCGGATCACGGTGAACCTCGCGCCCGCCGACGTCCGCAAGGAGGGGGCGGCCTTCGATCTGCCGATCGCGATCGGTATCCTCGCGGCGAGCGCCCAGACGGCCGGTCCGATATCCCCGCACACGGTCATTCTGGGAGAGCTCGCGCTCGACGGACGGCTCAAGCCGGTCAGAGGAGTCCTCCCCATCACGATCTACTCGCGCGACCAAGGCTCGCGGCGCGTTCTCGTCCCCGAGGCGAACGCGCGCGAGGCGGCCGTCGTGAAAGGGATCGACGTCGCGCCGTGCTCCGACCTGCGCGAGGCGCTCCGCGTTCTCGACGGGGGGACGCCCCGCGCGATCGCGCCCTGCGACGCGCCGCGCGGCGGCGCGGGAACGTTCGACCTCGATTACGCACAGGTCCTCGGGCAGCACGCGGCGAAACGCGCGATGCAGATCGCGGCGGCGGGAGGCCACCACGTCATCATGGTCGGGCCCCCCGGCTCCGGCAAGACGATGATCGCCAAGCGTCTCCCCTCGATACTTCCTTGCCTCGACGACGAGGAGGCGCTCGAGAACGCGAAGATCGCAAGCGTCGCCGCGAGCGGCGGCGGCTCCGCCCTGAACTTCGAGCGGCCGTTCCGCTCGCCGCACCATTCGGCGAGCGACGCCGGTCTCGTCGGGGGCGGGCGGGGCGCCTCCCCCGGCGAGATCACGCTCGCCCACAACGGGATTCTCTTTCTCGACGAGCTCACCGAGTTCAGGCGCAACGTGCTCGAGTGCCTGCGGCAGCCGCTCGAAGAGGGGCGGATCGTCATCTCGCGCGCGAGCGCCTCGTGCAGCTACCCCGCGCGTTTCCAGCTCGTCGCCGCGATGAACCCCTGCCCGTGCGGGTACGCCGGCGCGGCGGACCAGCCGTGCCGGTGCTCGCCGCTCGCGATGAGGCGGTACCTCGCCAAGATCTCGGGCCCGCTCATTGACCGGATCGCGATTTACGTCCCGGTGCGGCCCGTCAAACCGGAGGATCTCGACGCGGAGACGCAACGGCCGGGGGCCGGGTCGCCGGGAATGCGGAGCGAGGTGCTCCGCGCGGCGGAGGTTCAGCGGGAGCGTTTCAGGGGGGTGAGGGGTGTCCGGCGGAACGCCGACATGAGCGTCTCCGATCTCGACGGCCCGTGCGCCGTGGACGGCGAGGCGCGGGAGCTTCTCTCAGCCGCGCAGCGGCGCCTCCTCTTCAGCGCGCGCTCGCGGCGAAACATCATTCAGGTCGCGCGGACGATCGCCGATCTCGACGGGTCGACGACGATCGGGGCGCGGCACCTCGCCGAGGCGGTCCAGTATCGCGTGCCGCGATTTCTCGAGGGATGCTGAAGCGGCGCTAGATCTGCCGCGCGTGGAGCACCTCGTGCGCGATGATGAGGCGCTGGATCTCGCTTGTCCCCTCGAAGAGCCGGTTGATGCGCGAGTCGCGGTACATCCGCTCTATCGGGTACTCGCGAATGAAGCCGTACCCGCCGTGGACCTGGAGCGCGAGGTCGACGATCCGGTCGAGCGCCTCCGAGCAGTAGAGCTTCACCATCGAAGATTCCTTCGTGACGTCCATCTTCTGGTCGTACATCCACGCGGTGCGGTAGACGATCGATTCCATGTTGTAGAGTTCGGTCGCCATGTCGGCGATCATCCACTGGATCGCCTGGTTCTGGGATATCTTGTGTCCGAACTGGCTCCGTTCCTTCGAGTGGGCGACGGCGAGGGAGAGCGCCTC
>DATCCP010000182.1:0-3109 GCA_036511215.1 Candidatus Krumholzibacteriaceae bacterium | reverse complement strand
CGCGGCCGCTATCACGGGCACGGCGAGACACACGAGAACGAGCGCGAGAATCCCGTTTTTCATCCGGATCCCTCCTTCTGTTCAAACCGCTCTACCGGGCGATTCTCGGCCGCCGCGCAGTTTTTGTAAAGATAATTTCTGTTTATTGAATCGCCTGGGCGCGGTTTCAATACTATAATGAAGACCCTTGGCCCGGAAGACAGTTCCCGACACGCCGAAAGGAGAAGCGTCCCATGTGGAAAAGACTCCTCGTCGCCGCCGCGTTGATCCTGATGGCAGCAGCCGCGGGCGCCGCTACGCCCGCATCCGCGGCCAGCGCCGCGCCGAAGCAGCGTGCGGCCCCGATCTCGGTCACGACCGTGGATTTTCTCAAGGCGGCAAACCTCCCGGTGAACGGCGCGGGGCCGCTCCTCGTAAAGATGGACGCGTTCCGCAACCGCCTCATCGTCGCGAACACGCTCAGCTCCTCCGTATCGATCGTCGACTGCCGGGACAACTCCGTGGTGAACATTCCCCTCGAGGGACGCGCACTCCAGCATCTCAAGGGGGAGGCATTGACCTTCCGCAGGAAGACGGGGGACGTCTACCTCATCGGCGCGCGGTGCTTCTCGGTCACCTCGCCCGAGGCGCGAACGTCGAAGACGATCCCGACCGCCGTCCAGTTCGAATCGATCGCCGTCGACGAGGAGACCGGGAACGCCTTTCTCGCCGGCCGCGAGAGCAAGGAGCTCGGCTTCTATTCGGCCGGCTCGGGCAAGCTCACGATGCTTCCGTGGCTCGCGACGCGGGAGGATCTCGCGAACCTCAACGCGACCCCGCCCCCGCCGATTCGCAAGGTCGTCTCGGCCAGCGAGCTCAAATGGATCATCGGCATCGACGGCTATACCTCGACATTCTACCTGTTCGACGCCCGCAACGGGAAACTCGTCAACTCGCGACCGCTCAAGCTCACGAGCGGAGGGCGGTGGCACCTCGCGGGATACGACGAGGCGACGCACCAGCTCTACCTCGTCGTCGAAACGAACGACCGGAGGGTGATCGAGGCGGCCAAGATCGACGTGCTCACCGGCGAGGGGACGGTCGTGCCGCTCCCGCAGTTCACCGAGGGCGTCGGCATCATCTATAACCCCGCGCGCGACGAGATCTACATTCCCTACGACAACCACCCGTCGGTCCACGTGGTCGATTTCAAGGAGGGCGGAAAGGTCACCGAGATCAAGATCCCGACGTTCGGAAACGACGCGAGCGCCGTCGACGCCAAGAACGGCATCCTCTATGTCACGAGCTGGGCGCAGGGAGAGATCGACGTCGTCAATCTTGCGGACCGAAAGCTCGAAAAGAGGATCACCGGTCTCGGCATCATCCCGCACATGTTCACGATTGCGTACAACCCGAACAACAACCTCCTCTATTACCCCAAGGGCGCGACCGCGGTCAACGGCGCCTTCGGCGCCGCCGTAACCGCCCTCGATCCGGTGAAGGAGGAGACGAAGAAAATCTATACCGGTTGGGCGCCGATCGATCTGGTCGAGGTGCCGTCGCGCGGCTCCTTCCTCGTGTTCAATTCCGAGGACCAGTTCGCCGAGGTGCATGAAAGCGGCGCCTTCGAAATGCACGCGCTCCCCTTCGACTATCCCGTCGAGGCCGTTCTCGACCCTCAGGGGAACGTCTACCTGTCCTACGGACCGCACCAGTCATACTGGCCGACGGTGTACATCTGGGGCGCGAAGAACGGCATTCTCGGGATCAACGCGAAGGATCTGAGCTTCTACGACCGCCGTATCCCGCGCCAGGCCCACAAGATGGTTTTCGACACGGCAGGCACGCTGTACTTCACGCAGAACATCTGGGGCAGGGAAGAGCAGATGCTCGGCACGCTCGGGGACGAGGTGCGGCTCTTCGAGATCGGCACGCGGATCACCGTTCCCGACACGATCGAGCGCGAGACGACGCAGCGGATCCTCCGCTATGACCCGGACAAGAACTGGCTCTACCTCGCCCGCGTGTCGGAGAAGGACGGAGAGCCGAGCATTCTCCACGTTATCGACCCGGCGACGAAGAAGGACGTCCGGAGGATACCGGTCGGACTCACGGCGGCCGACCTCGAGTTTACGCCACGCGCGATCTACGTCTCCAACTTCGATTCAAAGAGTGTGTCGGTCATCGACAAGACAAGTCTCGCCGCCGAAACGATCGCGACGGAGGAGGAGCCCCTCAAGCTGTGCCGCCTGAACGACGACGTATACGTGATCAACCACGGAGCCAACAGCATCCAGGAAGTGAAGGAGAAGGGCAGGGTCTACTCGATTCCGTTCGAGGGCCGTCCGGACAATCTCTTCGTCTGGCGGGGCGGGATCATCATCACCTCGCACAGCAGGGCGGCGCTCCAGATCATCCGGTTCGATCCCGGGACCGGTACGTTCGCCTTGCTGCACCGCTTCGAGTACCCGTTCGGCGACACAAGGTTCGATACGGGAAACGTCTCGTTCTACCTTCGGGGGCAGTTCGGGGACGCCCTCTTCTCGATCACGAGCGCGAAGACGGGCGCCGACGGCAGACTCTGGATCACCGATTATCTGGCGGGGAAGCTCTTCATCCTGAAGGCCGAATAGCGCCCGGCCGCGGAGGCCCTACGCCCAGCCCTCCGTGGCGAGCGCGTCGTGCAGCTCATCAGGATGTTGCCGGCAGCGGTATTCGATTCGGCTCGATTCGGCGTGCGCCTTGTTGTAGGGCCAGCCCCCGGCCATCCGGTTGCGCTCGTGCAATTCGTGCAGGAGCACGTACGGACGCTCCTCTTCCTCGATCGCGTCGTCGATCCATACCTCGTCCCGGGGAACGAACTCGTACACGCAGTCGTGACCGCCGGCCGTGAAATCGATGTCGAACACGCTCCGCACGAGGCGCCCGTTCACGATCCATACGGCGAGACCGTTCTCGAGGCGCTTCCACAGCCGCTCATGGACGCCATGCCCGTCGGGGAGCTTTGCCCCCTTGTCCGTGAGCTTCCGTATGTCCCCGGCCCTGCGGCGTTCCTTCCGCTCCTCGGTGTCGGCCGCTTCGAGCGCCTTCTCGTATCGTATGCCCTTCTTCATGAGCCTGTGCTCCACGA
>DATCCP010000181.1:0-6473 GCA_036511215.1 Candidatus Krumholzibacteriaceae bacterium | reverse complement strand
GGGGCTATCATCCGGTCGATAAGGACTGGTAAACCGTGATGGCGCGGAAGGAATCACGAATGGCGAGATCGCTCGGCATTCTCATTATCCTCATGCTTGCGGTCGCCACGGCGGCCTCGGCGCAGGATATTACCGTCCAGGCCTACGTCGAGTCCGAGACGGTCTACATGGGCGAGACCTTCGTCTACCAGATCGTCGTGAACGGGGCCGACAACGCGAGTCCGCCTGACCTTTCCGCCTTCGGTCCGGACTTCGCCGTGCAGTTTCTCGGCGGGCAGAACTCGAGCAGCCAGTCGATCACCGTCATCAACGGCAAGATGTCGCGCGATGTCCATCGGGGCTACGTGATGCAGTTCAATCTCACCCCCAAGCGGAAGGGGCAGCTCACGATTCCCGCAGTTCCCGTCAAGGTGAAGAGCCAGACGTTCAACACGAATCCGGTCACGATCGGCGTCGATACCCCCGTCGAGACGCAGGATTTCAAGCTGCGCATGACGCTCTCGCGCTCGAGCTGCTACGTCGGGGAGCCCGTGATCCTCACCGTGACGTGGTACATCGGGCGCGACGTGGAGGAGTTCGCCTTCTCGATGCCGCTTCTCGCGGACGGCGATTTCAGCGTGGAGACGCCCGAGGTCAAGATCGACCAGACCAAGCGCTACTACCAGATCCCGATCGGCGGCCGGCAGATCGTCGCCGAAAAGGGGACGGGACAGCTCGACGGGGTCTACTACGCGACGATCAGCTTCAAGAAGGCCATTACCCCGAAGCGCGCGGGAACGCTCACGATCCCCCAGACGAGCGTCGAGTGCGCGGCCGTCAGCGGCGCCCCGCGCGGGCGCGACTTTTTCGACGACTTTCAGAATGACAATTTCTTCGGCGCCCGGCGCGGCGCGATGAAGAAATACGTTATTCCCTCGAACGCGCCTTCCCTCGTCGTGAAGGATCTCCCGCAGGAGGGGAAGCCCGCGAACTTCGCGGGGCACATCGGCGAATACCAGATCTCGGCGAGCGCCTCGCCCGCGGACGTGAGCGTGGGGGATCCCATCACGCTCAAGGTCACGCTCAGCGGGCCCGAGTACCTCGGGAACGTCGATCTTCCGCCGCTCCAGAACGAGACGGAGCTTGCGACGTACTTCAAGATCCCCGATGAGCGGGCGGAGGGGAAGATCGTGGGGAGGAGCAAGGTCTTCACCCAGACGATCCGCGCGAAGAACGAGAACGTAAAGGAGATTCCCTCGATAGCGCTCGCCTATTTCGACACGAAGAAGAAGAGCTACGGGACGGTGTCCACGGCGCCCATACCGATCGTCGTCCATCCGACGAAGATGGTGACGGCGGTCGACGCCGAGGGCACGGCGTCGGGTCCGTTGGGAAGCCCGCTCGAGGGCTGGAAGCAGGGCATCGCGTACAATTACGAGGGCCCGGCGGTGCTGAGGCCGGGGCAGTTCGGTCTCGTCTCGGCGCTCGGGAGCCCGGGGTGGCTCGCGGCGCTGCTTGTGCCCCTTGCCGCCTACGTCGTCCTTTTCTCGACGGTGACGACGCGGAAGAGGCGCGAGGCCGACACGGAGGGACGCATGGCTCGTAGCGCCTTCAGGCGCCTGAGGCAGCGCCTCGAGTCGATCAGGAAAGAAGGCGCGAGCGGCGCCTCTCTCTGCGAGCAGGTGCTCGGCGCGATGCGCGATTACCTCGGCGACAAGTTCTCGGCGGCGGGCGCGACCCTGACGACGGCAGACGTCGTGAAGCTCGTCGCGGACGCCGGCGCTTCGAGCGAGGCGATCGACGCGCTGCGAGGGGTCATGAGCTCATGCGAGGCGGGCGCCTACGCCGGCGACAATTCGGTGGCGGCCGACAGGGAAGCCTTTATCGGACGGGCGCTGGAGTCGGCGCAGCTCCTGGAGAAGATGCTGAGATAATGAGAATAATGCATGCAAAGCGGGTGCATAGTGCAGTGTGGCGCGGCGTGCTGCCGGCCTTGATCCTGGCGGGGCTGTCGTTCGTATCTCCCGATGTTTGTGCGCGGCTCAGCGGCCAGGAGATATCGACCCATCTCTCGCAGGGGGAGCAGCAGTTCCGCAGGGCGATGGAGCTCGATCGTACCGACCCCGACGCGGCGAAAGCTTACTACCAGGAGGCCATTCTCCACTACGAGGCGATCGTGAAGGAGGGGGGTGTCCGGAACGGCAAGCTCTACTACGACATCGGAAACGCCTATTTCCGTATCGGCGACGTGGGCCGCGCGATTCTCAACTACAAGCGCGCCGAGCTCTTCATGCAGAACGATCCCAATCTCGAGCAGAACCTCGACTACGCGCGCAACCGCCGCGCCGACCGGATCGAGGTGCAGCAGCGGGAGAAGGTGCTCAAGACGCTCTTCTTCATCCACTACGACATCCCGTCGCGCGTCAAGCTCTTCATCTTCGCGATTTCGTTCGGGGCGCTCTGGGTGTCGGCGGCGGCGAGGATCTATCTGAGAACCGGCTGGCTCAAGCTCGTTGTCATCGTCGGCGCGGCCGTGAGCGGTATCTTTCTCGCCTCGCTCGTCGTCGATTCGGTGAGCTTCGCGCGCTCACCCGAGGGCGTCGTCACGGCGCAGGAGACCGTCGGGCGCATGGGCGACGCCGACACGTACCAGCAGAGCTTCAAGGAGCCGCTCCACGCGGGCGCCGAGTTCACGCTCCTCGAGAAGCGCCCCGGCTGGTGGCATATCGAGCTCGAGAACGGCGATCGCACGTGGATAAGCGAGGGCTCGGCGGAGCTCGTCTTTTGATTGAATTCGCATCCCTGATGCGCTACCATACTACCCCTGCTTTTTTGGCGTCCCGACTCGAGAAAGGAGTCCGCTTCATGAAGGTCCATCGCATCGCATCCGTGCCGTTCATCCTTGTCGTCGTTTGTATGCTCGCCGCGCCGGGCGCGTTCGCCGAGGAGAGCACGGGGCTCACGAGGGACGTGCTGAAGACGCTCCAGTCTTCCGTCAAGCTCGACGCGCAGACGAGAGCCCTCATGAACGCGATCACGAACAACGACGTGCGGAGCCTCGCGCTGAACCGCGAGCTCTACAACAGGCACGACGACATATTCAATTACAAGATCGACGTGAAGGGGATCACCGACCAGGCCTCGAGCGGCCGCTGCTGGCTCTTCGCGGGGCTCAATATCATGCGCCCCTCCGTGATGAAGAAGTTCAACCTCTCGAGCTTCGAGTTCTCCGAGAACTACCTCTTCTTCTGGGACAAGCTCGAGAAAGCGAATATGTTCCTCGAGGCCGTTATCGACACCCGCGGCAGGGACCTCGACGACCGCGAGCTCCAGGTGCTCATCAAGGATCCGGTTCCTGACGGCGGCTGGTGGACGTATGTGGTCGCCCTCATCGACAAGTACGGCGCCGTGCCGAAAGAGATCATGCCCGAGACGAACAACAGCAAGAGCACCGGCATGATGAACGCTTTTCTCTCGAGGCTCATGCGGCACGATGCGGTCGAGCTCCGCGCAATGGCGGCGAAGGGCGCCAAGATGCCGGGCCTCGAGGCGCGCAAGGTCGAGATGCTCAAGGACGTCTACCGGCTCCTCGTTCTCCATCTCGGGATGCCGCCGCAGGAGTTCGTCTACCGCTATGAGGACAAGGACAACAAGGTCCATGAAACGAAATACACGCCGCAGTCCTTCTTCAACGACGCCGTCGGCGTGAATCTCGCCGATTACGTCTCCATCTTCGATTACGCCGCGAAGCCCTACAGCAAGTACTACGTCTTCAAGTACGACCGGAACATGGCCGATATCCCCGATCAGGATTTCATCAACATGAAAATCCAGGACGTCAAAGGGTACGTTCTCAAGGCGATGCTCGCGGGGGAGCCGGTCTGGTTCGCCGCCGACGCGGGCCCCGAGAACGACCGGAAGGACGGCCTCCTCGAGATCGGTATGTACGACTACAACTCGCTCCTCGGCGTGAACATGGATCTCACGAAGGCGGAGCGGATCCTCTATTTCGAGAGCAACGCGAACCACGCGATGGTCTTTGTCGGCGCGGACACCCTCGGCGGCAAGGCGGCGAAGTGGCGCGTCGAGAACTCGTGGGGTTCGGAAGTCGGGGCCAAGGGCTACTGGACGATGTACGACGACTGGTTCGATCAGTACGTCTACATGGTGATCCTCAACAAGAAGTATCTGCCCGAGAGCGTGCTCGCGATCCTCGCGACGAAGCCCGAGGTGCTCCCCGCATGGGATCCGATGCGGGAGCTGTTCAGATAGACGGAGGTGCTCAATGAAACGGTCGATCGCGTTCGCTGCGGCGGTTGTTGTTCCGCTTCTTCTGTGCTGTGCGCTCGCGCCCGCCAGCGGTGCCGCCCAGACCTGGGCGGAGCTGTCGAAGAAGATGGTCGACGACTGCGTGAGGTTCACCCAGGGTATCAAGGATATGACGCTTATGATCGATATGTCCGTTCCTTCGTCGGACGGCGCCATGATCTCGAAATCGGTTCTCTACCGCAAGGGGAACCGCTTCCGGGCCGAGGTCTCCATGGATGGAATGGAGGGATCAGGCGTTCCCCCCGAAATGGCGAACATGAAGACGATCGTCATCAACGACGGCACGAGCGTCTGGATCATCGCCCCGATGTTGGGGAAGTCGCAGGTTCCCACCGACGAGGGGAACAAGTATCGCGGCCAGTGGACCTGCAGCGACTACATCCCGGCGGACGCCCAGGTCATCGGGAGCGAGACGATCGATGGACGCGCCTGCTACGTTCTCTCCGTGATCGATCCGTTGTCCGACGTCGCGAAGCTCTGGATCGATCAGAAGGATTTCTCCCTCTTGAAGATGGTGGGGAAAGATAGAGAGGGGGAGGCGATGACCGCGCTCTTCTCCGATTTCAGAAAGGTTGTGGGGGACCTCGAGCTCGCTTATAAGACCGAGATGTATTCGGGCGGGGATCTCATCACGACGATGACGATCACGTCGGTCGAGATCAACAAGGGGCTCGCCGACGACCTCTTCGATCCGGACAAGGTGAAGGTCGAGGGCCCGGACATGCTCAAGATGATGAAGCAGGCGATGGACACGGTCAAAACCAAGAGGGTCGACTGAGCGATGCGTCTTCTGAGCCGGATAAACTGGAAGGTCGCGCTCGGGGTGTCCCTGATAATACTCTCGGGCGTTCTTTATTCAATCCACTACCTCATTTTCGGGGACGCCCGGCATATGATGATGTACTTCCTCGGCGATCTGGCCTTTCTCCCGATCGAGGTGTTCCTCGTCACGATCGTCGTGTCTCAGATTTTCACCGAACGCGAGAAGCGAACGCTGCTCAAGAAGCTCAATATGGTGATCGGTGCCTTTTTTAGCGAGGTCGGGACACGGCTCCTCAGGGAGTTTGTCCGGGTCGACAAGGACGCGGCTGAAAAGCGGGAGCGGCTCGCCTCTGCAGGCACCTGGCGCGACAAGCGCGTCAAGGAGCTTGCGAGTTTTTTCAAGCGGTGCGAGTACCGGGCCGAGCCCGCCGCGGAGGATTTCGAATCTCTGAAACGGTTTCTCACGGGGAAGCGCGAGTTCATGCTCGGGCTTCTCGAGAACCCGAACCTCCTCGAGCACGAGTCGTTCACCGAGATGCTCTGGGCGGTGTTTCACCTGACGGAGGAGCTCGACGCCCGCGAGGACTTCTCGAAGCTCCCTTCCACCGACGTCGCGCACCTCGAGGGGGACCTCAAACGCGCCTACACATCGATCACGATCGAATGGCTCTACTACATGGATCACCTGAGGACCCGCTACCCCTACCTGTTCTCGCTCGCCGTGAGGACGAACCCGTTCGATCCGACGGCGTCGATCATCGTGCAGTAACGGGGCCGTGGGCGGCGCCCGGCTCCCGGGGGCCGCTCTTTGCCCCTTATTTGACTGCATGTTAACGACATTTCGTTTGTTGACATGGTCCGGTTGCTTTTTTATACTTCATAGACGTATCCAATCTGCCCCCTTGCTTCGGGATCCATCAGCGGGAGAGAAACCGTGAAAGAGATCGTCCAGAAGATTCTGGAGACCGAGAAAGAGGTTCGCGACAGCATCGAGAAGGCCAATGCGGATGCCCAGGCGATCGTGCATGACGCCGAGCACAAGAGCCGCGAGGTCGACGAGCGAGTCCGCCAGAAAGCGATTCACGAGGCGCAGGAGATCGCGGAGCGGATGAAGCAGGAGGCCGAGGCGGAGCGGCAGCGCCGGATCGCCGGTGCCCAGGGCGCGAGGTCGGAGCTCATCAAGCGCAAGGGCGCCGAGATAAAGGCCGCGACCGAGCGCGTCGTCAATCTGATCCTGGGAATAGAGCGCCGGTGAAGACGGCGCCGCCCCCGGGCATCTCCCGCCGGGTAATACGGCGAATATTCTTTTGAGGGAACAGCGGATGCTTCAATCTGTCGGCAAATACTCGTTCGCGAACGCGAAAATCCACGCGCGGCTGAGTTCGCTTCTCACGCGGGAGACG
>DATCCP010000180.1:0-5771 GCA_036511215.1 Candidatus Krumholzibacteriaceae bacterium | reverse complement strand
CCGAGCGGGGACGATTCGGTCCCGCCTCGGCGCTCCATTTTTCGACGGTGCTCGCGCATTTCGCCAGCGGCTGCGTCGTCACGGCGGCGGCCTACGTCGCCGGCGCGTTCGTGATCTCTCATCTCGTCCCGGCGGTGGCGGGCGGCTGGTGCGAGCCGCTCGCTTCGCTTCCCGTGCTCGTGCCGTTCATCGGAGCGGGCGCGCTCCTTCTCCTGAGTCTCACGCGCGTGCGCCTGTTTCTGTTCTTCGCGGGATTCTGCGCCGTATTCCTGGTCGCATTTTTCAGGGGTTGATATGGAACAGGGCCGAACACAAACGGGAGTCTGGGTCGAGGCGGAGGACGCGCCGTCCGCGCGCCGTCCGCGGGGGACGTTCCTGAAGAGGCACTGGAACGCGGTCTGGAGGCTCTTCTTCATCCAGAGCTCCCGGAACGAGCGGACGATGGACGGGCTCGGCCTCTTCGCGATCCTTTCGCCGTTTCTCCCGAAATGGGCCCGCTCGCGGGAGGAGGGGGCGACGCTCGCGCGCCGGTACCTCGGCTATTTCAACGCAGGGCTCTACCTCTCGTCCGCCGTCGCGGGGGTCATCGTGAACATGGAGGAGCGGCGCGCCCGCGGCGAGCCGGTCACGCCGGAGCGGATCGACCGGACGGCCGCGGCGCTCTCGTCGGTTCTCGCCGCCCGGGCGAACTACTTTTTCGACGCGCTCCTCATTCCGCTTGGATTGACAATCGCGAGCATATTTGCTATTCATAGTGCTTACGTCGGTCCGGTAATCTTCCTCGCGGTATACAACTATTACCATTTCCAATCCCGGATTGGTGGATATTTCAGGGGTGTCGAGCTGGGCGAGGGTGTGGGCGACGCGTACGTCCCCCGGCTCTTTCGGGAGGAGCGATTCGTCGCCGGGTGCGCGGCCTTCGCGTCGGGGGTCTTCGCGGCGCTCCTTTTCCTGAAGGCGAGGAGCGCGGGAGGCGCCGGATTCATCGGCTGGGGCGCGGTGCTTCTTGCGGGCTCGGCGGTTCTCAGGCGGAGGCTCTCGGTCGTGTGGAGCGTCGTCCTCGCCCTCTTCGCGACGGCGCTCTGCCTCGTTATATACAGGTACGTCCAGGCCCGCTGAACGGCGGGCGCACGCTGCAAGGGAGCGCTTTGTTGGTTACGGGCACCGCGAAGGTACGGAACAAGAACGGCATTCATCTGAGGCTCGCGGGGGAGCTCGTCAAGGCGGCGACGAGGTTCCACTCGCGCATAACGGTTTCGAAAGCCGGCCAGGAGGTCGACGCGAAGAGCATCCTGGGCGTCGCCGGCCTCGGGGCGGAGTGCGGGGCCGAGCTCGTGTTCAAAATCGAGGGAGCGGACGAGGCGCCGGCGCTCGCGCTTCTCATCGATCTCGTCGATAACCAGTTTGCGCAGGAGACGAACTAGTGGACGACGCGAAGGCCGAAAAGAACGAGATGACGTTCACCGGCATCCCCGCCTCCCCGGGAATCGCCTTCGGCGAGGCGTTCGTCGTCAACGTCGAGGATCTGCCCGTCGCCGAGGGGCATATCCGCGCGAAGGAGATCGACGCCGAGATCGAGAAATTCAGGGAGGCTCTCGCCCAGACCGAAAAGGAGCTCAAGAAGCTCGTCCGGACGCTCGAGGAGGAGATCGGGGAGGAGCACGGGAAGATTCTCGATTCGCACCTGATGATACTGAACGACGAGCTCGTCGTGAACGAAACGATCAAGATCATCAAGGACCGGAAGGTCAACGCGGCCTACGCCCTGGGCCTCGTTCTCGACAAGGTGCTCGCGACCTTCGCGAACATCAAGGACGAATACCTCAAGGAGCGCGGAGAAGACGTCCGCGACGTCCGCCGGCGCGTGATCCGGAACCTCATGGGGCAGCGGAGCGAGGAGCTCACGAACCTGCGGAAGAAGGCGGTCGTCGTCGCGAAAACGCTCACCCCGTCCGACACGGCGGGGCTCAACAAGAAATACGTGGTCGCCTTTATCACCGACGCGGGCGGGAGCACCTCGCACGCCGCGATCCTCGCCCGCTCGCAGGGGATTCCGGCGGTCGTTGGGCTCAACGATATCAGCAAGAACGTGAAGCCGTACGACCAGCTCATCGTCGACGGGATCACCGGCCAGGTCATTCTCAATCCGACGGCCGAAACGACGAGGACGTACCGCGAGGCGCAGACGCGCTACCACGAGCTCGAAAAGGAGCTCCTGACGCTCCGCGACTATCCCGGCGTCACGCTCGACGGGCACCAGATAGAGCTGTCGGCCAATATCGAGAACGCCGACGAGGTCGACGACGTCATCAGCCACGGCGCGCGCGGCATCGGGCTCTTCCGCACGGAGTACTTCTTCATCGCGAGGAACACGCTCCCCGGCGAGGAGGAGCAGTATCGCTACTACGCGAGCGTCGTCAAGCGCATCCCGTCGGACCCCGTGATCATCCGCACGCTCGACGTCGGCGGCGACAAAATCGCGCGGTGGACGGGCGAGCTTCGCGAGGCGAATCCCTTCATGGGATGGCGGGGCATCAGATTCACGCTCGCGCGGAAGGACATTTTCAAGACGCAGCTGCGCGCCATATTCCGCGCCGCCGCGCACGGCAACGTGAAGATCATGTTCCCGATGGTCACCGTGCTCGACGAGGTGCGGCTCGCGAAGGAGATCTGCGAGGAGGTCAAGGACGACCTCAAGCGGCAGCGCTACCAGATCGGCGAGCACGCGGAGATCGGCATCATGATCGAGACCCCCTCGGCGGTCGCCATCGCCGACATTCTTGCGCGCGAGGTCGATTTCTTCAGCATCGGGACGAACGACCTCATTCAGTATTCGCTCGCCGTCGACCGGGGCAACGCGAAGATATCGTACCTCTACGACGCGCTCCATCCGAGCATCCTGCGGCTGCTGCGCGACACGGTGGCGGCGGCGCACAAGAACAAGATCTGGGTCGGCATCTGCGGCGAGATGCCGGGCAATATCCACGGCGCGCTGCTGCTCCTCGGCCTCGGCCTCGACGAGTTCAGCGGGGCGTCGTATCTCATACCGACCATGAAGAAGATCGTCCGCTCGGTGACGTACGACGAGGCGCGCTCTCTCGTGCGGAAAGCGCTCACCATGGGCACCGCGCGCGAGGTTCGCGAGCTCGTCGACCGCTTCATCCATGAGAAGCGGCCCGAGCTCAAGGAATTTCTCCCGGAGGCTGCGTCATGAGTCAGGAGGATCTCTCAAAACATTACCGGGTCGACGTGAGCAAGATGCTCGACCTCGTGCTCCATCTTCCCGACCAGATCGAGACGGGCTGGCGCGAATGCGCGTCGCTGCGGGTGGCCGCGACGCGGACCCCGGCGCCCGTCATCATCTGCGGCATGGGCGGCTCGGCGATCGGCGGGAAGCTGCTGCGTGACCTGATCCAGTACGACGCGCGCGTGCCGCTCTTTCTCGAGTCGACGTACGCGCTCCCCGCGTTCGCCGACAAGACGACGCCGGTCGTCTGCGTGAGCTACAGCGGCAACACCGAAGAGGTGCTCGGCTGCTTTCAGAACGCGCTCATGCGGAAATGTCCGACGACCGTCGTCACCTCGGGCGGCGCGCTCGCCGGGGAGGCCGATGCGGCGGGTGTCCGCGTCATCCGCGTTCCCGCGGGAATGCCGCCGCGCGCGGCGCTCGGCGCGCTGTTCACGCCGCTGCTGGCCCTCGTTTCGAAGTGGGGCATCTACCAGGTCGCCGACGAGGAGGTCGAGCTCGCGGTGCGCAAAACCCGCAGGCTCGCCGAGCGGTACTCGCTCGATGCGGATCCCGTGGACAGCCGCGCGCTCCAGCTCGCGAAACGTCTCTACGGCAAGACCCCGCTCATCTACGGCGGCGACGGGCTTCTCCGCGCCGCGGCGTACCGGTGGAAGTGCCAGTTCAACGAGAACTCGAAGAGCATGGCGTTCTCCGGCACATTTCCCGAGATCGGCCACAACGAGGTCATGGGCTGGGATAGCCCCGAACGCCTGCGAAGCGACTTCTTTCTCATCATGCTCCGGGACATCGAGGATCACCCGCGCGTCCAGCGCGGCATGGAGGTCATTCAGCGGATGCTCGAGCCGCTCGGAAGCGGCTCCGTCCTTGTCGAGAGCGAGGGGGACAAGGGGCGCGGCGGGCGCCTCGCGCGCCTCCTGTCGATCATTCTCCTCGGGGATCTCACGAGCGTGTACCTCGCCGTCGAATACGGCAAGGATCCGACGCCGATCGAGAGAATAGACCGTATCAAGGAAGAGCTGAAAATGGAGGATGCATGAAGGCGATCATACCGGTGGCCGGAATCGGAAAGAGGCTGAGGCCGCACACCCTCAACATCCCGAAGGCGCTCCTCAACGTCGCGGGGAAGCCGATCCTCGGGCACATCGTCGACAGCCTCCTCGGCATGGGCGTCAAGGAGCTCATTCCAATCGTCGGATACAAAGGGGATCTCATCCGGGAGTACCTCACGTCCTCATACAAGGTTCCCATTACGTTCGTCGAACAGAGCGAGCAGAAAGGGATCGCGCACGCCGTCTCGCTCGCCCGCGAGTACGCCGATAACGCCGAGCTCATCATCATTCTCGGCGACACGATCATCAAAACCGATTTCGCGCGCATCCCGAAGGTCGCGAGCTACGTTCTCGGCGTTCGCGAGGTGGCCGACCCGCACCGCTTCGGCATCTGCGAGGTCGAGAAGGGGATCGTGCGGAAGATCGTCGAAAAGCCCGAGCACCCGAAGGGCAACCTCGCCCTCATCGGGCTCTACTATTTCAAGGACTCGGGGCCGCTCTTCAAGGCGTGCCAAGACCTCATCGACAAGAAGATCATGACGAAGGGGGAATACCAGATCACCGACGCCCTCCAGCTCATGATCGATCGCGGAACCGAGTTCCGCCCGTTCCACATCGAGGGCTGGTACGACTGCGGGAAGGTGGAGACGCTCCTCGAGACGAACCGCATCCTCCTCGAGGACGCCAAGATGAGCGGGAAATGCGAGGGCAGCATCATCATCTCCCCCTGTTACATCGACAAGGGGAGCAAGATAACGAATTCGATCATCGGTCCCTACGTGTCGGTCGCCAAGGGATGCTCGATCCGCAACTCGATCATCGAAAACTCGATCCTGAACGAGGAGTCGAGCATCGAGAATGTGATCCTCGAGGGGTCTGTGGTCGGCGCCTTCGCCGAGGTCACCGGCCGCAAGGGGAGCGTCAACGTCAGCGATTACTCCCAGATAGACTACCGCTGAGGAGCCGCCGCGGGTGCGCCGTTTTCGCTTGATTTTTCATGCGTGATAGGCAATCGTACTCAGTGCTCACGACGGGTACGTATGTGATTTCAAGGAGTTGATCTATGGCTGAGAAGCACCTGTTTACCTCCGAATCGGTTGCCGAGGGGCATCCCGACAAGATCGCGGACCAGATCTCGGACTCGGTCGTCGACGCGATCCTCTCCAAGGATCCGAACGGCCGCGTCGCCTGCGAATGCATCGTCACGACGGGGCTCGCCTTCGTCGCGGGCGAGATCCATACGGACACCTACGTCGACGTTCCTTCGACCGTGCGGGGCGTCATCAGGGATATCGGCTATACGGACCCGCACCTCGGGTTTGATTTCGAGACCGCGGCGGTGCTCACCTCGATCGACGAACAGTCGGGGGACATCGCGATGGGCGTCGACACGGGGGGCGCGGGGGACCAGGGGATGATGTTCGGCTACGCCTGCACCCAGACCGACGTCCTCATGCCGATGCCGATCATCA
>DATCCP010000179.1:0-8042 GCA_036511215.1 Candidatus Krumholzibacteriaceae bacterium | reverse complement strand
ACGCTCCGCGAGCTCGCCTCCCAAATCGACCTGCGCAGGCGGGAGATCTCCGAGAACGAGACCGCGGCCGGACCCGATCAGGTCATGGTCTGCCTCAGCTCGCACGGAACGAACAGCGAGCTTCTCCTGCGCTACACGTCGCGTCTGGCGGGAAAGCTCAACCGCAATTGGTACGCTGTCTATGTCCAGACTCCCTCGGAGGAGGCCACCGTCATCGATGCGCGAACACAGCGTTACCTCTCCGACACGCTGACCCTGGCGAAGCAGCTCGGCGCTCTGGTATTCACCTATAAGGGCGAGGACGTCGCCGACACGCTTCTCAGGTTCGCCAAGGAGTACCGCGTCGGCCATATCGTCATCGGGCGATCGACGCCGAAACCGCTCTGGAGGAGGTTCGGGAGAAACGCCGACCTCGTGAGGAACGTCATAGGTCATGCGAGAGGGACCACGGTCATCGTGGTCGACACGCGCAAAGAGGAGCTCACCGCCCCCGCCCGACCGGGAGAGGCACCGGAGGGAATCGAGCCGGCACCGAGCTCCCCGGAGCCGGCACCCGCCCCGCTCCTGCGGCCCACCTTGAGTCTTCTTCTGTCCCGCAACCGCATCGTCATATGGGACAAGCCGGTGGCAAAGGAAACGGTTCTGCGAACCCTTGCACAGGCGATTGCGCCCGAGAGCGGCATCCAGGACGCCGACGCGCTCTTCGACGACATCATGAAGCGCGAGGAGCAGGGGTCGACGTTCTTCAACGAAGGGGTGGCGTTTCCACACGTGCGGGTACCGGGGCTCGCGGAGCCGACGGTCGCTATCGGCCTAATGAAGCGGGGAGTCTCAAACGCATCGACGGAGAAACCCATAAGCCTCGTGTTCCTGATCCTCTCCCCCGCCGAGAAGCCCGACCTCCAGGTCAAGATTCTCGGTCTCGCAAGCAGGGCGGCCCAGAACCGACACCTGACCCAGAAGCTCGAATCGGCCGGGAGCCCGGAAGAAGCGCTCGACGCCGTCCGCGAATGGGAGCTACCCGGCGAATCGGGCCCGACGTTATCGCCATCGTGAGGCTGCGCGCTCCGGCCGCGCCGCGGGGCGCCCGCGGCCCTCATAAATGCCTTGACGTGGCCACCCTCGACCGTCATAATTCCTGCCCCGACTCGAAGTTCTGTAGCAGAAGGAGAGCCGCATGGCGTTCAGACTCTTTCCGAAGGAATTCAACTTTTTCGATCTCTTCGACAGGCAGGTCGACAACGCTATCGAGGCGGCGGTGCTGTTCAGGGAGCTCGCGTTGAAGGGCACGGTCGACGCGGCGTCTCTCAGCAAGATGGAGGAGATCGAGCACAAGGGGGACGAGGCGACGCACGGCATCATCGAGCACCTCAACAAGACCTTCATCACTCCCTTCGACCGCGAGGATATCCACAAGCTCGCCACTCAGATGGACGACGTCATCGACATGATCAACACGATCGTGAGCCGCCTGCGCGTATACAAGCTCACGGGCGTCAACAAGAACCTCATCGAATTCTCCTCGGTCATCGAGCAATCGGTTCGCGCGGTGGCGCTCGCGGTCAAAAGCCTGCGCAAGCTGAAGGATTCGGCGTCGATCATGAACTCCTGCGTGGAGGTCAACCGCCTCGAGAACGTCGGCGACTCGATGCGGGACGAGATGCTCGCGGACCTCTTCGAGACCGAAAAGGATCCGATCGCCGTGATCAAATGGAAAGAGATCTATCAGGACGCGGAAACCGTTCTTGACGTGTGTGAAGACGTCGCAAACGTGGTGGAATCCATCCTTGTGAAGCAAGCCTAGCACATGACGATAACCATCCTCATTCTCATCGCGCTGGCCCTCTTTTTCGATTTTCTGAACGGCTTTCACGATTCGGCCAACTCCATTGCGACGGTCGTGTCGACGCGCGTCCTTCCTCCCCGCTACGCCGTGGCCTGGGCCGCGTTTTTCAACTTCGTCGCTTTTCTCATCTTCGGACTGCACGTCGCGAACACGATGGGCAAGGGCATCATCGACATCAACGTCGTGGATAAGGGGATCATCTTCGGGGCGCTCGTGGGAGCCTGCTCATGGGATCTCATCACGTGGTACCTGGGCCTGCCGGTGAGCTCTTCGCACGCACTCATCGGCGGAATGATCGGCGCCGCACTCGTGAAGGCCGGCCCCCAGGCGCTCCTGTGGCACGGCATCCTGAGAACGGTCGCGTTCATCTTTGTATCGCCGGTCGCGGGGCTCGCGCTCGGTTTCGTGCTCGGACACGCCGTATACTGGCTGTTCCGCAACAGCGCCCCGCTCGGGGTCGACCACATCTTCAGAAAGGGACAGCTCGTGTCAGCCGCCCTCTACAGCCTGGGGCACGGCGGCAACGACGCGCAAAAGACAATGGGAATCATCTCGGGGCTTCTTTTCAGTACGGGGCTTTTGGGCGCGAAATTCCACGTTCCCCTCTGGGTCGTGCTCAGCTGCCATGCGGCCATCGCGCTCGGCACGATGCTCGGCGGGTGGCGCATCGTCAAGACGATGGGGCAGCGGGTGGCCAAGCTCAAGCCCGTCGACGGCTTCTGCGCGGAAACAAGCGCGGCGATCATGCTCTTCATCTCCACCAATCTCGGGATACCGGTCAGCACGACGCACACGATCACGGGGGCGATCATGGGCGTCGGATCCCGCAAACGGCTCAGCGCCGTCCGCTGGGGTGTCGCGGGGCGGATCATCTGGGCCTGGCTTCTGACTATTCCCTGCTCTGCGGTGATCGCGGCGCTCGCATACACGATCGCCGTCCATCTCTAGCGTGCCGGACGGCGTCCGGCCTATTTGGCCTTTTCGGGAGCCTTCACCGGAGTCTTGACCGAGGCGATATACGCGACGAGGTCCGCGAGCCCCTGATCGTCCCAGGCGAGCGCCGTTCCCTTCATCGGGGTGATGATGCACCAGTTGACCATCTGATCGAGCGTGACGACCCTGTTCGACATCATGAAGTACTTCGGGTACCTCGGTCCGAGGTTATCGAACGCCTTGATGGTCATCTTGCCCATTTGTCCGTCCTTCGTGCCTCCCTCGACGTGGCAATCGTTGCAGCTCTTGCCCGTGGTGCCGAGCTTCGGATCGCTGAAGAGCGCCTTCCCGTGCTCGATCGACCTCAGGAGCTCGGCTCTCGGATTGATTTCCGACATCTGCTGCTGGGCCCGCACCACGGCGAACGCGAGAGAGAAGAAAAGGACGAGAGCCACGACGACGAGTCTTCTCATGCTCTGTCACCTGCCTTTCGTGATTGGATTCTTCGTTGGAGCTTCCCCTGCTTTTATTAGAATCCTCCCTCCACGCGGAGTCAACGGCTTTCTTAGGGCTTGACGAGAAGCGCATTCTTGGTCATCATCCGGAATGATTTCAACAAGGAGGAGAACCATGCGAAATCTCGTTATCTTCGCCGTTATCGCCGCTCTTCTCGCCGGCGCCGTCGGGTGCGCGAGCATGAGCAAGACCAAGGAAGGCACCGCGATCGGCGCGGGCGCCGGAGCAGCCATCGGCGCCATCATGGGGAATCAATCGGGGCACACGGTGCTCGGGGCGATCCTCGGGGCGGCGGTCGGCGGCGCGGCGGGGGCCTACATCGGCAACTACATGGACAAGCAGGCCGAGGAGATGCAGAGGGACATCCAGGGCGCGAAGATCGAGCGCATCGGGGAGGGCATCAAGATCACCTTCGACTCGGGCATCCTCTTCGACGTCGACAAGGCGACTCTCAAGGACGAGGCAAAAACGAACATCGACAAGCTCGCTGTCATTCTCAAGAAGTACCCCGATACGAATGTCCTCATCGAAGGTCACACGGACGCGACGGGCACGGAGGAGCACAACCTCGAGCTCTCCAAGGAGCGGGCCCAGTCGGTCTCGAACTACCTCGCCCAGCTCGGCGTCGATCCGGCACGGTTCACGGCGACGGGATACGGCGAATTGCAGCCGATCGCCTCGAACGATACGCAGGAGGGGCGCCAGCAGAACCGAAGAGTCGAGCTGGCCGTCATGGCGAACGACAAGCTCAAAAAGGCCGCGGAGCAGAAGAACGCCGGCTGATAGCGGCACGATAGCTTTCGTGACGGCCGGGCACCGTATCTTCGGAGCCCGGCCGTTTCCATGTATCCCCGGCTGTTCCGATTTGCGCTTGACTTCCGGCCCTCCCTGCGACTACGATTTCGCCACAACATATCTTCAGGTGCTCGCAAGGAGCCGAACAGGGAAGAGGGTGAGAATCCCTCACGGACCCGCCACTGTGAATGGCGAGCCTTCCGCCCGAAACCACTGGCGCTTTGAGCTGGGAAGGGGGCGGGGGCGCTTGAGCCACAAGTCAGGAGACCTGCCTGGAGAATCCATCTACCCGGACCTCTTCGAGGAACGAGAGGAAGGAATCCCATGTCCACCCTGAAGTCCGCGCAGGTTTCCATCGCAATCGGCGTTTCTCTTCTCATCGCGTCCGTCGCGCTCGCCGGCGATGATCCGGAGGAGAAGATCTACCCGGTCCCGGAAATCGTCGTGACGGCGACGCGTATCGCGTGGCCCGTCGAAAAGACGGCAAGCTTTATCACGGTCATATCGCGGAGCGACATCGAACGCCTGCACGCAGAGAGCGTCGGAGATCTCCTTCGGTCGTTCGCCGGGCTCGACGTCGTCCAGTCCGGCAGCCGGGGAAAGGCCTCGAGCATCTTCATCCGGGGCGCCAACAGCAACCAGTGCCTCGTCATGCTCGACGGCGTGCCCGTCAACGATCCGACGACGGGCGCCTTCGATTTTTCCGAGCTCTCAAGCGCCAACATCGAACGAATCGAGATCGTCCGCGGCCCGCACGGGATCCTCTACGGCTCGAGCGCGATCGGCGGCGTCATCAATATCATCACCTCCACGGGAGCGGGAGGAACGAAGCGGCGAGCCTCGCTCGCGGGAGGCTCATACCGGACCGCCGAAGGCGCGATCTCGCTCTCGGGCGGGGAGAAATCGTACCATTACTCCTACACGCTCTCGGGTGCGAGATCGGACGGGCTCGCGGCGAACGATTTCTACAGGAACGTGGCCTTTTCGGGTTCCGCGTCGGGCCGGCTGACCGCGATCTCCGAGGTCTCGCTGACGCTGCGCTATGGCGAGGGGGACATCGGCCTACGCGGGCCCCGGTTCTCCCCCGACCCGAACGCCGAGCAGAGCGGCGGGCAATTTCTCGTTTCCGCATCCTACCGCCAGTTCGTATCCGGCATCTGGAGCTACTCCCTTCGGACCTCCTTCATGTCCCGCGAGATCACCTGGAAAGACCCCGTCGACGCGCTCGACAGCGGCCCCTTCGCCGGCGACGGCTTCTCGGAAATCAACTCCCGCGTCAAGAACGTCGCGTGGCAGAACGATCTGCGCTTCACCGACAACGTATGGCTGATCTCCGGCGCCGAATGGAAAGAGGACGAGACGTCGAACAGCGGCTACTCCCCGTTCGGGACGACGAGCTTCGACGACCGGATCGGGAACCTCAGCATCTTTGCGAACGGGATTTCGAGCTTCAAGGGCGCGCCGACGGTGTCGGCGGGCGTCCGGCTCGACGACCACAGCGAGTTCGGCGCGGTCGCGACCTACAAGTTCTCGCTCGCGTATCCGGTTCCGCGGACCGGAACCGTCGTCAAAGGATCGATCGGCACCGGCTTCCGAGCCCCGAGCCTGAACGAGCTTTATTACCCCGGCTACGGCAACCGCAATCTCGAGCCGGAGAGAACGCAGGGGTACGATCTCGGGCTCCGGCGGGAATTCACGGGAGCGCGCGCCTCGCTCGAGCTCGCCTATTTCGCGAACTCGTACCGCAACCTGATCACGTCAAACCCGGTGACGTGGCTCGCGGACAACGTCGGAAGGGCGCGAAGCAGCGGCGTCGAATTCGTGTCGTCCTTCAGCCCGACCGGAACGGTGACCCTGCAAGGCAATTACACGTTCACTCGCACCGAGGACTGCGCGACAGGGAAGGAGCTCCTCCGCCGTCCCCGCCACAGCGGGGGCGCGAGCGCCTCGCTCCGGCGGGGGCCGTTCGACGTGGTGCTCTCGGCCTCCCACGTCGGCGCGCGCCTCGACAACGACTTCGGCGGACCGCTCGGCGAACATTTCAATCCGGCCTACACGACCCTCGACGCGGCCGTCACGTACCGGACCGGCGCCTTGCAGGAGATCTACTGCAGGCTCGGGAACATATCGAACGAGCGCTACGACGAGGTCTCGGGCTACGCCGCGCCGGGCGCTCACGTTACGGTCGGCACGACGGTGGACTTCTGAGAGCCGCGATGGTATGATGCAAACGTCAAAGAAAGGGGGCCTTACATGGCAGTAGCACGAGTTACCGAAATCGTCGCGTCCTCCACGAAGAGCTGGGAGGATGCAGCGCGCACGGGCTTCACGCGCGCGAGCAAAACCCTCAGGGGAATCACCGGCCTCGAGGTCGTCAAGCAGACGGCCCACGTCGAGAACAACAAGATCATCGAGTTTCGCGTGACCATGCGGGTGATATTCGTGCTCGACGACTAGCCTTGGGCTTAACCTTGCGACCGGTAGTCCTCGGCGTGATGGCGCACGATGACGCCCTCGATCATGTAGACGACGTCCTCGGCGATATTCGTCGTGTGGTCCGCGATGCGCTCGAGATGCCGCGAGCACGAGAGCAGGTGAATGAGGCTTTCGAGCTGCTCCGGTTTCCTGCGAATCGCCTCCTGGATCTTGCCGTACATCTCCCGGTTCATCGCGTCGATCTCATCATCGGCCGAGAGAACCTCGTAGGCGAGCTTCGCATCCTGCTTCATCAGCGAATCGAGGCATTTCCTCATCATCGCTTTCGTCTTCTCCGCCATCAGCGGGAGATCGAGCGGAAAATCCGGCCGCTCTCTCGTCGCGAGAAACTGCGCCCGTTCGGCGATATTGACCGCGAGGTCCCCCATCCGCTCGAGATCGCTGTTGATCTTGAGAATGGCGATGATGAAGCGCAGGTCGATGGCGACCGGCTGATGGAGCGCGAGCACCTTGAGGCATTCCTCTTCGATCTCCACCTCCGTCTGGTCGATATTCGGATCGCTCTTGATGACCTCGTCGGCGAGTGTCGAATTCCGCTCCGTGAGCGATTGCACCGCCCTGTAGACGTTGTCCTCGACGGTGGCGCTCAGGGCCAGGATTCGCTTCTTGAGATTTTCGATTTCCCGCTCCAGATGGTTCGACACGATTCACACCATCCTTCTCCGGATCATCCGAAACGCCCCGTGATATAGTCCTCGGTTTCTTTTGCTCTCGGCCTCGTGAATATCTCCGTCGTATCGCCGAATTCTATCAAACGCCCCTCGTAGAAGAAAGCGGTCATGTCGGAGACGCGCGCCGCCTGCTGCATGTTGTGCGTGACGATGACGATCGTGTACATGCCCCTCAGCTCGCCGATGAGATCCTCAATGCGGGTCGTCGAGCGCGGGTCGAGGGCGGAGGCGGGCTCGTCCATGAGGAGTATTTTCGGGTTCACCGCGATGGCGCGCGCGATGCAAAGGCGCTGCTGCTGCCCTCCCGAAAGCCCGAGCGCGTTGTCCCCAAGCCGGTCCTTGACCTCTTCAAAAAGCGCCGCGCGCTTGAGGCTCTGTTCGACGATCTCGGCGATCGATCCACGCTCGGAGACGCCATGGATGCGCGGGCCGAACGCGACGTTGTCGAATATACTCTTCGGGAAGGGATTCGGCTTCTGAAACACCATGCCGATCATCTTCCTGAGCGCGACAACGTCGACGTCGGGCGCATAGAGATGCTGTTCTTCGAGGCTCAGCGTTCCGCTCGTGCTGCAGCCGGGAATGAGATCGTTCATCCGATTGATCGCCCGCAGATAGGTGCTCTTCCCGCAGCCGCTCGGCCCGATGATCGCGGTCACCTTGCCGGACTGGATGTCGAAGGTCACCTTGTCGACGGCGGCCTTCGAGCCGTAGAAGACGGAGAACTCCTTCGCCCGAATGAGGGGCATTCCATCCGGCTCCGTCCCATTCCTCCGCGCCCTCGG
>DATCCP010000178.1:0-7696 GCA_036511215.1 Candidatus Krumholzibacteriaceae bacterium | reverse complement strand
AAGCTCCGTCTGCTGCGTCGGCGCAGGCGATTCGTATACAAATTCGTGACCCATTTTCTCGTGAGCAGCAGGGCGCTCGCCGAGGATCTGCGGGTTTCGTTCGGCGTGCGACCGGACTCTATCACCGTTCTACCCTTCCTGCTCCCCGATCCGCCGACGACCCGGGCCCCTGCGGTCCGCGCGAACGTGATCTACTCGGGGCGGCTCAGCCCGGCAAAGGGCGTGGACGTTCTGATTCGCGCCGTTCCCACGATCAGGGCTGCCTTCCCGGATGTGTTCGTCGACGTTCTCGGGGACGGACCCATGCGGGACGAATACGAGCGCCTCGCTGCTTCATTGAACGTGCGGGACGCGTGCAGATTTCTTGGTGCGGTTCCTCTCGGTGAGGTGTATGAGAGAATGGCATCGGCGGCCGTCGTCGCGGTGCCGAGCAGACGCGAAGCCTTCGGTCTCGTCAATGTCGAGGCGCAGAGCGTCGGAACCCCGGTCGTCGGCTCCGATATTGATGGGATACGAGAGATCGTCATGGATGGGAAAACCGGCTTTCTCGTTCCCCCCGATGATGCGGGCGCGCTGGCCGAGCGGATCATCCTGCTCTTGAAAAATGAAGATCTCCGGCGCCGGCTCGGACAGGCGGGCCGTGCGCACTTCGAAGCTTCGTTCAGCAACAGGGGCATATCCAGGCATGCGGATTTCTTCGAGAGTCTCATCACGGGCAAACGGTAAGGAGAGGAGCATGAAGCGAGTCTTATTGGCCGCCGCGGCATTCGTTCTGACCGTCATGGGCACGTCCATGCACGTCGACTCGTGCACCAATTTCATCGTGACAAAGGGCGCCTCAGCGGACGGCTCCGTCATGATCACGTATACCTGCGACGGAGAGTTTTACCCTCATATGAACTTCGAGCCGGCCGCCGACCACGGCCCGGACGAGTACGTGGAGATAAAGGACTTCGGGGGCAAGCTCAAGGGAAAGATCAAACAGGTTCCTCATACGTACGCCGTGGTCGACCTGATGAACGAGCATCAGCTCGTGATCGGCGAGACGACCTTCACGGGGCGCGAAGAGCTCATCAATCCCGACGGAGTGCTGCACTACTGGTGGCTCATGAGGCTCACGCTCGAGAGGGCCCGCACCGCGCGGGAAGCGGTCGAGGTCATGGCAGGGCTCGTCGACGAGTACGGCTACGCGAGCGAGGGGGAATCGATATCGATCGGCGACCCGAACGAGGCGTGGCTGTTCGAAATCATAGGCCCGGGGCCCGGCGGGAAGGGCGCGAACTGGGTGGCCCTCAGGATACCCGACGGCTACGTGTGCGCGCACGCCAACAAATCGCGCATCGGCGAGTTTTCCCTGAGCGACAAGAAGAACTGCCTCTACTCGCCGAACGTCGTCGATTTTGCGATCAAGAAAGGGTACTACGATCCCGCCTCCGGCACGCCGTTCAATTTCAGCGAGGCGTATTGCCCGGCCGACAAGCAGAAACTGCGCTACACGGAAACGCGCGTGTGGAGCATCTTCCGCCGCGTCGCCCCCTCGCGGGAGTGGCCGGTGGATTACCACCGCGGCGTCGAAGGCGCCAAACCGTATCCCCTCTGGATCAAGCCGGACAGGAAGCTTACGAGAATGGACGTTGTCCGTATCATGCGTGATCATTACGAGGGAACCGACTACGACATGACCAAGGGGATCGACGCGGGCCCGTTCGGATCACCGAACCGCTGGCGGCCGATAACCTGGAAGACCGACAGCGTCGATTACACATGGGAACGGCCCATATCGACCCAGCAGACCGGATTCTCATTCGTTTCGCAGTCTCGCTCGTGGCTCCCCGACCCGATCGGCGGCGTTCTCTGGTACGGACCCGATGACAGCTACTTCACCTGCTACGTCCCCTTCTACTGCGGAATCGGCGCGGTGCCGGACTCTTACTCGCAGGGGAGTCTCAAGGAGTTTTCCTGGAATTCGGCATGGTGGGTGTTCAACTTCGTCGCCAACTTCGCCAATCTCAAGTATTCGTACATGAAGGAGGACATTCAGAAGGTTCAGGGAGAGCTCGAGGCGAACCTGGAGGCGCTGCAGCCGACGATCGAAAAGACGGCGGTCGAGATCTCGAGAACGAGCCCCGCGCTCCTCGCCTCGTTCCTCACCGACTACTCAACGAGCCACGCCGAGACCGCCGTGAAGCGCTACCGCGAGCTCGGCGAGCTTCTCATCAGAAAATATAACGACGGGTACGTGCAGGACGAGAACGGCCGTCCCCGCGAGGTCGGCTATCCCGAATCGTGGTATCGCGAGGTTATCAGGGAGCGGCCCGACCAGTTCAGGATCGAGAGCAAGGATTCGCTGAAAACGGTCCTGCCATACTAGGGCGCTCCTTCATGAGGGCCACACGACATTGATGATCGTGCCCGTCACGATCACCGCCGCGAGCATGATACCCGACGACTTGAGCGCATCCTTCCAGCCGAGCTCCCGGAAGAGCACGACGATGGTGGCGATGCACGGGAAGAACATCGACAGGATCACACAGCCCGAGACGAGCTGCTTGGTGGTCAACGCGAGCGAGGCGAACATCCCCGCGCCCATCTCCTTGCGCGCTATTCCGAGAAGGAGCGGCACAATCGCCTCCTTCGGCAGCCCCCACAGATAGTTCACGACCCCGGCGGACGCGTCCGCCATGTAGTGAAACACGTTCAGCTGGTAGAGAATGTTGACGATGACGATCGCCCCGAGAACGAGCGGAAGCGCCTCCGCGAGAAATCCCGCGATGCGCATCCACATCTTTGACGCGAGCGCGCGCGGCGACGGGAGCCGGTACGGAGGTATCTCGATGAGGAGCTCGGGCTGGAATCCCTTCGTCGTGAATCTCAGGATAACCCCGATGACGAGCCACACGAGAAAGAGGATGCCGTAGACGAGGGCCACCGGCCACAACCCGCGCGCGCCGACGAGACCCACGATCATCGCCTGGAGCGCCGCGCAGGGGACCGCGATCGAGATGAGCGTCGCTGTGATGAAACGCTGCCGCTTCGTCTCGAGGATGCGCGTCGCGAGGATGCCCGGAACATTGCAGCCGAGCCCGAGGAGCGTCGGTATGATCGCGTAGCCATGGAGGCCGATGTGGTGCATGCCGTTGTCGAGAAACACGGCGAGCCGCGGGAGATATCCCGTGTCCTCGAGGAGAGAGAGCACGAGGTAAAAACTGAATACGTAGGGGAGCACCATTCCGAGGGGAACGAACAGGCCGGTCGTGAGAAGCCCGAAGGACTGCTTGAAATCGATCTGTCCGTTTATCAGGGTTCCGATGAGCAGGTGATGGAGAAACCCGTCTCCGCCGAGACCCGCGGACAGTTTGGCCATGAGCGGTTTCCATGCCGCGTTGAACAGCGGCTCCGTGCCGAAGGGCACCTGGAACCAAGGCGCGCCCACGATACCGACGCCTCCCACGATGAGAAACTCGCCGATCAGCCGAATCAGCGAGAACGAAGCCGCGAGCACGAGAAGGGCGAAGATCCCGCCGAGCTCGGGGTGCACGCTCAGGTCCTCGAGCCACTGCCCGAAGGTGTGGTGATGGTGATGGAGCACCTGCACCTCGTCGACGATCTCGCCGACCCGGCTCCATACCTTCTCCTCCGGGATGTGCTCGTGGTTTCGCTCCCGTTCGCCGGCATGATGGCGGGATATGTGCGGATGATGTCCGGGGTGTCCGCCGTCGTCCTTCGCGCTCCGCCCGCGAATATCGAGAGAAAACGCGGCCTGGATCAACCGCCGCACCCCCGCGCCGGTCCGGGCCACCGTGGGGATGACCGGCACGCCGAGCCGTTCGGCGAGCCTTCCCGCGTCGATCTCTATCCCTAGGTGCCGCGCCTCGTCGCTCATGTTGAGGGCGACAACCATCGGCTTGCCCTGCGCGATCAGTTCGAGTGTCAAGGTGAGATGCCGTTCGAGATGGGTTGCGTCGACGACGTTGATGATTCGTTTGGCGCCATCCAGAAGATCGAGCGTCACCCGGGCGGCGTCGTCGAGCGGCTCGAGCGAATACGTGCCGGGGGCGTCCACGACATCGTAATTCTCGTCTCCATACCGCATTCGGCCCGCGGTGTAGCCGACGGTCGTTCCGGGGTAGTTTGAAGCGATCGTGCGGACCCCGGTCAGACGGGAGAAAAGCACGCTTTTGCCGACGTTCGGCTGGCCGACGAGAAGGATGTCGGCGCCGGCGCGTCCATCCGTCTCCCTCGATAGGTTCCCGGCGCGGTCGTTATTATTCATCGCTTTCGACGCGCACGCGTATCTTCCGGGCCGTTCCCCTTCCGATTGCTATCTGCGCGCGGTTGACCATGACGACGATGGGGCCTCCCCACCCGATACGCGACATGTTGCGGACCTTCTGCCCCTTCGCGAGCCCGAGGGCGCGGAGCCGGGACTCGAGCTTCTCGCCCCCTCCGAGCGCGACGATCTCCCCCTCTTCGCCCGGCGCCATATCGGCGAGCGGTTTCTCAGTCATCTCCGAGCGCCTCCCTCAGCTCCGCGGCAAAGGCCTTCCTCTTCCCGGCCCGCTTTTCGAGAAAATCGAGAAACCTCGCGAGCTTCTTCAGCGAAACGGCGTCGAGATGATGCTCGATCCCGCACGCGTTGGCCTCCGAGATCTCCGACGGCAATCCGAGCGTGCGCGCGAAGAACCGGTAGAGGACGCTGTGGCGCGAGTAGACAAGCTCCGCCGCCCTGCGACCCCGGGCGGTGAGCTCGATGTCGCCGTAGGATTCGTGCCGCACGAATCCGCGCTGCGCGAGCTCCTTGACGGCCGCGTTGACACTCGGGCTCGTGACACCGACGCGCTCCGCGAGGTGCTTAGTGCGCACGAAGCGCCGCTCCCGTTCCTCGAGGAGTATCGCTTCGAGGTAGTTTTCGAGTCCTTCCGTCAAGGCGCCCATTCTTAGTCTCCCTTAATAAAGTTAGTCTCACCTAATATTGCACGGGAGCCGGATCCTGTCAAGACTCTGAATGCGCGCCGGTCCGGCGGGGCGCCGATACCGCGGCCATTTGCTCTGGACGAACGGCCCGCGCGGTGGTATCGTCCGTGCGTTTACATCGAGGGAGGTCATTGGTATGCGCGGATGTCTCGTCATTCTCATCGCCACGCTTCTATCGCTCGCGGGGACCGCGGCGGCGACCGGGGCGCCGCCCCCGGCGCCGGCGGCGCCCGCTGCGCCGGCGGTGCTCAAATCCCCCGTCGAGTACCTCGGCTTCGATATCGGCGCCGACCGCAAGCTCGCCGACTACGAGCAGGCGCGAGGCTACTTCGAGATGCTCGACGAGGCGTCGCCGTGGGTCACGGTCAAGAGAATCGGCACGACGACGCTCGGGAAACCGATGATCGCGGTCATTCTCTCGACTCCCGCCAACCTCGAGCAGCTCGACCATTATATCGACATATCACGCCGCCTCGCCGATCCGCGAAAGCTCACGCCTCCCGAGGCCGCCGCGCTCGTCGCGGAGGGGAAGATCATCACGATGATCACGCCGAGCCTCCACGCGACCGAGGTCGGAGCGATGCAGATGACGCTCGAACTCGCCTATACAGTCGCCGCGCAGAAGGACGCAGGGCTCTCGAAGGCCCTCGAGCAGGAGATCCTCTACATCGTGCCGACGAACCCCGACGGATTGCAGATGGTCGTCGACTGGTACAAGAAATGGCTCGGCACCGAGTATGAGGGGGGATCAATGCCGTGGCTCTATCACTATTACGCGGGCCACGACAACAACCGGGACTTCTTCACGCTGAACCTCGCAGAGACGAGGGCCGTCTTCGATCTCTACTTCCGGAGCGTCGTGCCGCAGGCCGTCCTCGACATGCACCAGCAGCAGAGCAACGGCGCCCGCCTCTTCCTTCCTCCCTACTATCCTCCGGCCAACAAGAACGTCGATCCGATCATCTATCGCGCGATAAACCTCGCCGGGGCCTCGATGCAGCTCGCGTGCGAGGAGCGCGGCCTCGCCGGAGTCATCTCGAACGCCTCATACGACGCCTACTGGGAGGGTTCCTCGAATCAGGTCGGGTGGTGGCATAACCAGATCGGTCTCCTGAGCGAGGCCGCAAGCGTCAATCTCGCGAGCCCCATCTATATCGAGCCGGGGGAGCTCCGCGGGGACGACGTGGGCTTCGCGAGGTACGAGATGACGCTCACGTTCCCCAACCCGTGGCCGGGCGGATGGTGGCGGCTCCGCGACATCGTCGATTACGACTTCACGGCGGCGAAGTCGTTCGTCGAATTCTGCGCCGAAAACCGAGAGCGACTCCTCGACGACTACTATCATATGGGGCTGAAAGCGGTCGAGCGCGGGAAGACGGAAAAACCGTTCGCCTATATCATTCCCTCGCCGCAGGGCGACCCCGTGACGGCGGCGCGCCTCGTCGAGGCGCTCATGCTCGGCGGCGTCGAGGTGCACCGCGCGACGAAGGATTTCATGGTCGGCGACCGGCTCTACCGGGCGGGCTCCTTCGTCATCAGGCTCGACCAACCGTATGGGCGCTACGCAAAGGACCTCCTCGAGAAGCAGCAGTACCCGGACACGCGCTCGAGCCCGAAGCAGCCCTTCGAGCGGCCGTACGACGTCACGGGCTGGACGATGCCGCTCATGATGGGGGTCGGCTGCGACGAGATCAACGAGCATTTCGAGGCGTCCCTCGACCTCCTCGCCGATGTCCCCTACCCCGCGGGGAGCTTCGCCGACGGCGCCTGGGGCTACGCCCTGCGCCCCGAGATCAACGCCTCGTACCAGGCGGTGAACGAGCTCCTCGCGAAAGGGCTCGTCGTGCGCCGTCTCAACGATGCCGGGGCGTTCCCGGCCGGGACGTTCGTCGTGCCCGCGGCGAAGGCGCTCGCCGCGGCGGCGAACGAGATCGCCTCGCGGGCGCACGTCGACTTCATCCCGCTCCAGAGCGCGCCCGCCGGCGCCACGCATGAGATTCGCCCCGCGAGGACTGCCCTCTACAAGCCCTGGATCGCAAACATCGACGAGGGCTGGACGCGGTTACTCTTCGACTCGTACAAAGTTCCCTACGTCAACGTCTCGAACAAGGACGTGAAGGACAACAAGATCAAGGGCTTCGACGTTCTCGTCATTCCGAGCGTCAGCGCCCCGATCATCAAGGACGGGAAAATCGACGACGAGGAGGAGGCGCGGTGGTTCCGGCCGCTGCCGCCCGACTACAAAGGCGGCATCGACAAGAAGGGCGTCGAGAACGTCAAGAAGTTCGTCGCGGGCGGGGGCACGCTCATCTGCTTCGGAAACTCGTGCACGTTCGCGATCGAAACCCTCGAGCTCCCGGTCCGGAACATTCTCAACAAGGTATCGAGCGATGACTTCTACTGCCCGGGGTCGATACTGAAGGTCTCATTCAAAACGGACCAACCCGTCACGTACGGCATGAGCGGGAACGGATACATCTTCTTCGCGAACAGCCTTGCGTTCGCGACCTCGGTGCCGTACGGGAAGCTCGACCGTTCGGTGCTCGCGAGCTACACCGAAAAGGAGCCGCTCGCGAGCGGCCTCCTCATCGGGGGAGAGCGCCTCTACCGGAGCGCCGCGCTCGTCGAATACAAGGTGGGCGCGGGGCGCGTCGTGCTCTTCGGGTTCAACCCGCAGTACCGCTGCCAGACGGCGGGCACCTACAAGCTCGCGCTGAACGCG
>DATCCP010000177.1:0-2510 GCA_036511215.1 Candidatus Krumholzibacteriaceae bacterium | reverse complement strand
TGATCAGGGCCAATTTCGACGTCGCCTACCGCGTGCTCAACCTGTATCTGCCGATCAAGCCCGGCATCGTCAAGGTGCGCACGAGGCTCACGAGCGACATGGGGCGGACGTTTCTGGCAAACTCCATCACGTTGACTCCCGGCACGATGACCGTCGACCTGATCGGCGATCATCTCTACATTCACTGGATAAACGTCACCTCCGTCGATATTCAGAAGGACACGGAGCTCATCGTCGGGGGCTTCGAGAAATACCTGGAAAGGATATTCGAGTGAACGTATTCATCTCGTTTCTCTTGCTCTGCATGTTCATGTGCCTCTACCGCGTCGGGAAGGGGCCGACGGCGCCCGACCGGATCGTCGCGATCGATATCATGGGGATCCTCATGGTCGGGTTCTGCGCGATCTTCTCGATTATCACGAAGAAGGATCTCTATATGAACATCGCGATCTCGTGGGCGCTCCTCAGCTTCATCGGCACGCTCTCGCTCGCGAAATATCTCGAGGGGAGGGGCTTCGATGAGTGAGTTCGTCGGATACGTGCTGCTGTCGGTCGGAATCGCCTTCGACGTGTTCGCGTGCATCGGGCTCGTGCGCCTTCCCGACGTGTACAACCGTCTCCAGGCGGCGACGAAGTGCGCGACGATGGGCACGTCGCTCATCATGCTGAGCGTATTCTTCTTCACGGGGTTTGGGCCGATCACGATCAAGGCGCTTCTCTGCATATGGTTCATTCTCATCACCTCGCCGACCGCGGCCCATGCCATATCGCGCGCCGCCCACCGCGCGGGAATCCCCCTGTGGGAGAAGAGCTACGTGGACAAGTACGCGGAAGACCGCGAGGGCGCCGACGACAAGGCCTGACGGCCGCGACGGGAGTCTGAAACAGATGCGCAAGCCGAAACTGAGAGAGCTCAAATTCGCGATACAGGCGCTCATCAAGGGCCCGTACACGTCCAAGTTCCCGAAGGTGCCGGCGACCGTGCCGGAGCACTTCCGGGGCGTGCCGACCTACGTGACGGACGACTGCGTCGGGTGCGGCGCGTGCGGCCAGGTGTGCCCGGCGGGCGCCATCACCGTCGTCGACGAGTACCGCGAGGACAAGAAGCGGATGGTCCGCCGCATCGAGCGCAACTGGGGCAACTGCATCATGTGCAGCCAGTGCTTCGTCTACTGCATCACGAAGAAGGGGATCATCCTCGACAAGGACTTCGACAAATCGACGACCGATCCGGCCGACTTCATCGACACGCAGGACAAGGAGCTCGTCTTCTGCGAGCACTGCGGCGGCCCGATCACGACGGTCGACCATGTGCGCTGGTGCATGGACAAGCTCGGCGAGCTCGCCTACGCGAACCAGACGTTCATGGTGGCGCGGCACAAATCGCTCGGTCTCTCGATTGATACGGCGCCCCGAAGCGCCGGCCGCCCCCTCGACCGCGGCGACTTCATCCGGGCGCTGTGCCCGAACTGCCGCGCGTCGTACATCCTGTCGGATGAATGGGGAGAGACCTGAGCTCCACGGATAATGCGGGAGAACTCACGGCGCGCCTCAAGGGCAGGCGCTTCGGCGTGGTCGGCGTGGGGAACACGCTCAAGGGCGACGACGGGGCGGGGCCTGCGCTCGTAGCGCTTCTTGCGGCGGGCGGGGCGCCGTTCCCCTTCGTCGACGCCTCCGAGGTTCCCGAGAACTACGGCGGCTGGGTCGAGAAGCAGGGGCTCGAGGCGGTCGTCTTCGTGGACGCGGTCGATTTCGGAGGCGCGCCCGGAGAGTGGCGCATCATCCCGTTCGAGGATCTCATGCACTCGGCGAGCAGCACGCATCGGCTGTCGCTCCATTTTCTCATCCGCTATCTCACGGAGCGCTGGAAAGGGGAGGCGTTCCTCGCCGGCGTGCAGCCGAAGAGCCTGAAGCTCGGAGAGGGCCTCTCTCCCGAGGTCGAGGCGGGGATCAAGTCCCTCGCGAACACGCTGCTTGCGGCGTAGAGCCCCCGGCTCGCTTCCACCGTTTACAGTTGCGACAACGGCGTGAACGGTCTCGCGGCCCTGCCGCTCCATGCTTCCTGCCCCCGAGGCGGTGCCCCCGCCGCGTCAGCCACGGGGGAACGGTCGCCATAACCTATTACATTACAATCAATTGCGTTGACGGCGCGGTGCTCTTTTGCCCCGGGGCCGATCAAAAGCTCTCTCTTCCGGCCACATGGAATCATTCTTGTAAATGGCAGGGAGATGGAGGTGAGAGAAACCGGTGGGGGCGCTCGAGCGACAGCCGGATCGAGATCCAGTCGATCGAGGGGTGTTATTGCTTCGGGGCGCGGCGGCTCATGCGGCCTGCCGCGAGCGGGAAGGGGATGGTGTGGATGTTCAGGAGAGGCATTTCCGTAGTGGTGCTGATGTCGTTTCTTTCTTTCCTTCTCTATTCGTGCACGGGGGGGGAGCGGAGCCCCGTCTCGGATGATCCCGATCGGCTCGAGGCTGCTCTGAGCACGGCGAGCGAGCTCCAGGAGCTCA
>DATCCP010000176.1:0-11598 GCA_036511215.1 Candidatus Krumholzibacteriaceae bacterium | reverse complement strand
CGACGATGAAAGACCGGCTGATACACCTCTGGGACGCAATACTCGCCCGAATAAGCGCACACGTCAACGCACAGAGCTTCCAGACATGGTTCAAACCGACACGGCTCGTCAGCTGCGAGAACGGGCGCCTCATCATCGAGGGGCCGAATTCGTTCTTCGTCGACTGGCTCGCCGAGCATCACACCCGGAGGATCCAGGACGCGGTGCGCGAAACGCTCGGCGAGAACTATAGTATCGAGTTCGTTGCCTCCGCGACGCCGCCGCGAGTCTCCGCGCCCGAGGCCGACGCCGCGCGCGGGATGATCGTGAACGAGCCCGTCGTGTTTCCGAACAACGTGCAGCTCAACGCGCGCTACGTCTTCGATGAGTTCGTCGTCGGGAGCAACAATCGCCTCGCCCACGCCGCGGCGCTCGCCGTCGCCGATCAGCCCGCCCGCGTCTACAACCCGCTGTTCATATACGGCGGCGCCGGGCTCGGCAAGACGCACCTCATCCAGGCGATCGGGCACCGCGTCATCGAGAAGCACAAAAGGATGCGCATCTCGTACGTCTCGGCGGAAGGCTTCATGAACGATCTCATCCAGGCGATACGCTCGGGGGCCACGCACGAGTTCAAGGACCGCTACCGCAACATCGACATTCTCCTCATCGACGACGTTCACTTCCTCGCCGGCAAGGAGAGCACGCAGGAGGAGTTCTTCTTCACCTTCAACGCGCTCCACAACGCGAACAAGCAGATCGTCCTCACGAGCGACCGGCCTCCGAAGGAGATCCCGACGCTCGAGGAGCGCCTGACGTCGCGCTTCGAGTGGGGTCTCATCACGGACATCCAGGTGCCCGACATCGAGACGCGGATCGCGATTCTCAGGAAGAAGGTCGACAAGGAGCACATCCAGATCCCGGACGACGTCATCCAGCTCGTCGCCGAAAACGCGAAGAGCAACATCCGCGAGCTCGAGGGCTCGCTCATAAAGCTCCTGGCGTGCTCGAGCCTCACCCGCCGCGAGATCAACGCGGATATGGCCCGCGAGGTCCTGCGCGACTTCGTGAGGGACGCCTCCGCGAGAAAGGTCACAATCCAGGCGATTCAGAAGGCGGTCGCCCAGCACTTCGATATCCCGCTCGACAGCCTCAGGGCCAAGACGAGGATCTCCCGCGTCGTCCTCGCGCGCCAGGTCAGCATCTACCTCGCACGCACGATGACCGACCTGTCTCTCGTCGAGATCGGGCGCAAAACCGGTGGCCGCGATCACAGCACGGTCCTCTATGCCTTCAACAAGATAGCTGCCGCGATCGAGAGCGATCCGGCGCTCAATAGAAAAATCCAGGCGATCCAGGAAGAGCTCTCGGCGTGACGCGCGGGCCCGAACCCCGTACTTCCCACATTTTCAACATTACGCCGGTTGATGACTGTGGAATGCGGGGGGTCGCATGTGGACGCTGTGGAGAAATAAGAGAATTCCACATATCTCTCAACGTGAGGGAGCACGAAAAGATGAAGCCTGCGAACGGAGATTCACCGTCTATCGACATATGCACCGAGCCTACTCCTACTACGATAGTATCTAGATATTCAGAGGAAGTGGTATAATCCGGATAGGCGTCCCCAGCGAATCTGCGGGGCGCCCTCTTTTTTCTTGAAGCGGCATTGATCATGGCGTATTATCATTTTTCCAATCAGGACCGCTTTATGATGCTTCTATCATTTCAACACGTTCCACGGCAGGAGGTGGCGGTGTGAAGGTCAGTGTCCCGCTCAATGAGTTGAGCCGCAAGATGAACGCCATATCCGGTGTTGTTCCGGGCAAGACGACAATGCCGATTCTTTCGACGGTCCTCATGAGCGCCGAGAAGGGGGATTTCACAATATCCGCTACGGATCTCGATATTTCTGTGACCTCGAAGGTGAACGGGAGGGTGACGGAGGAAGGAAAGATCGCGGCTCCGGCGAGGAAGGTCGCCGAGATCGTGAAATCGCTCGCGGGCGAGGAGGTTGTGCTCGAGACGGCGGGGGATAAGCTGACGCTCGCATGCGGGAAAAGCAGGTTCGTCGTGAACGCGCGGAGCGCGGACGATTTCCCGAAGCTACCGAAGCAGGAAAGCAAAACCGCGTTCATGATAGATCCCGAAATCGTCGGAGATCTCGCGCAGAAGACCGTGTACTCGGTCTCGACGGACCTCACGAGGCCGGCGCTCTGCGGCGTCCTCTGGGAAGTGGACCGCAAGGGCATCAGCATGATATCGACGGACGGGCATCGCCTCGCAAAGGTCGAGATCGCGATGGATCTCGGGACCGTTCACAAGATGGATGTGATCGTGCCGCCGAAGGCGCTCGCGACGATGCGCACCTACGCGGAAGGGGAAAAAGAGGTGCGGATATCGGTCGGCGAGAACAGCATCAGCTTTGAAATGCAGGGAACGACGATCTATTCGAGACTCCTCGAGGGGCCCTTCCCCAGCTACCAGCGCGTCATCCCCGCGAAGAACGAGAAAGAGCTCGTCGTGTCGCGCTCGGCCTTGGCGGAGGCGACGAAGCGCGTCTCCATCCTTTCCGACACGCTTACCCGCCAGGTCGTGTTCTCCATCGCGAAGAACAAGCTCACCCTCAACGTCATCACGCAGGAGCTCGGCGAGGCGCACGAGGAGATCGAGGCGTCCTTCTCGGGGGAGCCCATGGACGTCGGCTACAACGCCAACTACGTCCTCGACATCCTGCGGACGATCGACGCGGAGGAGATCGTGTTCCTCCTGGACCGCCCGGACAACGCGGGCCTCGTGAAACCGGCGAGCGACGGCGGAAACGTGAAGCAGCTCTGCATTATCATGCCATTGAGGATCGGTTGACGGACGCGGCGGTGGGGCGGGGGTGATGGCGGATGATCGTCCGGGGCCTCGAGATAGTCAATTTCCGCAACGTCGCGCGAGCGGCGCTGTCCTTTTCCCCCACGTTCAACCTGATCACGGGGCGAAACGCCCAGGGCAAGACGAACATCATCGAGGCGATCTACCTCTTTTCCCTCGGGAGATCCTTCAGGACCCGGAGCCTCGACGAGGCGGTGCGCTTCGAGGCGGATTATTTCTTCACGAAGCTCGCCGGTACGAGCGATTCGGGCGTCGCCTTCGACATTGAGGCGGGGTTCGAGCGCGGCGGCCGGGCACGGGTCTCGATCAACGGCAAAAGGGCGTCGGGGCTCGCCGAGATCGTCGGCATCATACCCGGCGTGATATTCGTCGCGGAGGATATTCTGCTGGCGGCGGGTCCTCCCGCGGAGCGGCGGGCCTACCTGGACTACACGGCCGCGCAGATCGCCCCCCCGTTCCTGCGCGAGATCAAGGACTACCGGCTCGTCCTGAGGCAGCGCAACGCGCTCCTCGAGCGCTCCGCGCGCGAGTGCGCGGAGCCGGCCGGGATCGAGCCCTGGGACGAGGCGCTCGCCGCGAAAGGGGCCTCGATCGTGCGCATCCGCCTGGCGGCGATGCGGGAGATCGAAGAACGCGCGCAGCGGCTTTTCGGCGAGGTCCTCGGGGCTCCGAGCGGCTTTCGCATGGAATACGTCTCGTCCTTCAATCCGACCGGGAAGGACGTGGAGGAGGCGCTCCGCGAGGCGCTCGCGAGGGTTCGCCGGGAGGAGCGGCGGAGAGGCTACACGATGGCGGGGCCGCACTACGACGACGTCCGCATCTTTCTCGAATCATCGGAGCTGAGGCGCTACGGGTCGCAGGGGCGCAAACGGCTCGCCGCCCTCGTCCTCAAGCTCGCCCAGGCGCTCGCCATTCTCGAGAAGCGGGGGGAGCGGCCGGTCGTCATTCTCGACGACATTTTCTCGGAGCTCGACCGCGAGACGGTCTCCCGCGTGCGGGAACATCTCACCGACAGCTACCAGAGCTTCATCACGACGCCCCGCCCCGACGAGCTCGGCGGCCTCCCGGCGGGGGCCGCGCGGTTCTCGGTGGAGGGAGGGGTCGTTACGGCCGGAGGGTAGCGCCAAAAAGGGTCCCCGAAACGGCCACTTTCTTGTTTATTTTTCGCGGGTTTCTTAATAACATCTGATATCCGCAGGGAGGTACGCTTCAGAGGTGGAAAAGAAAGCATCGGCCCGGGTCGGAGAGATTCTTCCCCGCGTGCTCGAGCTCATGGGGCTCGACGACAAGTTCGAGGAAGCGAGGCTCATCCAGGGATGGGCGGAGGTGGTGGGGCCCGTCATCGCGAACAAAAGCCGCCCGCGGGTGCTGAGAGACGGCATCCTCTTCATAGAAGTCGAGAACAGCGTCTGGATGCAGGAACTCTGGTTTCACCAGCGACAGATCATCGAGCGCCTCAAGAAGGAATTTCCGAAGGTCGAGGTCAAGGGTATTCGCCTCGAGATCGAAAAGGAGAATAGATAGGGCATGACCCAGGACTACACTGCAAAAGGCATACAGGTTCTCAAAGGGCTCGAAGCGGTGCGCAAGCGCCCGGCGATGTACATCGGGTCGACCGACATCCACGGGCTGCACCACATGATCTACGAGGTCGTGGACAACTCGATCGACGAGGCGATGGCGGGGCACTGCGACCAGATAGATATCTCCATCCAGACGGAAGGCACCGTCACGGTGATCGATAACGGGCGGGGCATCCCGGTGGACATACATCCGACGCAGAAACGGCCCGCCGTAGAGGTCGTTCTCACGGTGCTCCACTCGGGGGGCAAATTCGACCACAAGAGCTACAAGGTGTCGGGCGGGCTCCACGGCGTCGGTCTTTCCGTCGTGAACGCGCTCTCGGAGTGGCTCGAGGTCGAGATCTGGCGCGACGGGAAGGCCTACACGCAGCGGTACGAGCGCGGGGCGCCGGCGCACGACCTCAAGACGGAGCCGCAGAAGGACAAGAAGGACCGCCGCGGGACGCGCGTGACCTTCTACCCGGACAGAGAGATCTTCACGATCATGGACTTCAGCTTCGACACGCTCTCGCAGCGCTTCCGGGAGCTCGCGTTCCTCAACAAGGGGATCACGATCAATTTCGAGGATCAGCGGGTGAACAAGCGGCACGAGTTCAAGTACTCGGGGGGCATCGTCTCGTTCGTCAAGTACCTCAACCAGAACAAGGACGTCCTCCACACGCCGCCGATCTACATCGAGGACAAGCGCGACGACTACGAGCTCGAGTGCGCGATCCAGTACAACGACGGATACGCCGAGAGCATCTTCGCCTTCGCGAACAACATCAACACAATCGACGGCGGGACGCACCTCATCGGCTTCAAGGCCGCGCTCACGCGCACGCTCAACAACTACGCGGCCAAAGCGGCCCTCTTCAAGAAGGAGAAAACGACCCTCTCGGGGGACGACATCCGCGAGGGAATCGCCGCCGTCATCAGCGTGAAACTCCCGGACCCGCAGTTCGAGGGGCAGACGAAAGGAAAGCTCGGAAATAGTGAGATCAAAGGCTACGTCGAGAGCGCCGTCGGGCAGAAGCTCTCGGAGTACCTCGAGGAGCACCCACCGGTCGCGCGCAAGATCATCGACAAGGCGCTCCAGACGGCGCGCGCGCGCGAGGCGGCCCGGAAGGCCCGCGACCTCGTGCGGCGGAAGAGCGCGCTCGAGACGAGCACGCTCCCCGGGAAGCTCGCCGACTGCTCGCTCGAGGATCCGGCGCAGTGCGAGATCTACCTCGTCGAGGGGGATTCGGCGGGCGGCTCGGCAAAGCAGGGGCGCGACCGCCGCTTCCAGGCGATACTGCCGCTCCGCGGGAAGATTCTCAACGTCGAGAAGGCGCGCCTCGACAAGATTCTCTCGAGCGAGGAGATCAAAACGGTCATCACGGCGCTCGGAACGGGCGTCGGCGAGGAGGATTTCGACATCGCGAAGGCGCGCTACCACAAGATCATCATCATGACGGACGCGGACGTGGACGGCGCGCACATCCGGACGCTCATTCTCACGCTCCTCTTCCGTTACCTGCCGGAGCTCATCAAACATGGCTACGTGTACATCGCGCAGCCGCCGCTCTACCGGGCCAAGAAGGGGCAGGACGAGCGCTACGCATACGACGACAAGGAAAAAGACAAGATTCTCAAAGAGTTCGGCGGGAGCCACGGCGTATATCTGCAGCGATACAAGGGTCTCGGAGAGATGAACCCCGACCAGCTCTGGATGACGACGATGGACCCCGAGCGGCGCACGATCCGGAAGGTGATGCTCGAGGACGCGGTCGAGGCCGACCAGATGTTCACGATCCTCATGGGGGACGCGGTCGAGCCGCGCAAGAATTTCATCGTCGACAACGCCCTCTCGGTGAGGAACCTGGATATCTGACACGTGAAGGAGCAGTGAATGGACATCAATCGCCAGCGGATCATTCCGGTCAACATAGAAGACGAGATGAAGGACAGCTACCTCGACTACGCGATGAGCGTCATCGTCTCGCGGGCGCTCCCCGACGTGCGTGACGGCCTCAAGCCTGTCCACCGGCGCATCCTGCTCGCGATGAACGATCTCAGCCTCGCCCACAACAAGCCCTACCGGAAATCCGCGAAGCTCACCGGAGACGTGACGGGCAACTACCACCCCCACGGCACGGTGTCCGTGTACGACGCGGTCGCCCGCATGGCGCAGGATTTCTCGATGCGGTACCCCCTCGTGGACGGGCAGGGGAACTTCGGGTCGGTCGACGGCGATCCCCCGGCGGCCGAGCGGTACACCGAGGTGCGCATGACGGAGATCGCCGAGGAGCTCCTCTCCGACCTCGAGAAGGAAACGGTCGAATTCGGCCCCAACTACGACGAAACGCGCCAGATGGCTCTCGTGCTCCCGAGCAAGGTGCCGAACCTGCTCATCAACGGCGCCGCGGGGATCGCGGTCGGCATGGCGACGAACATTCCCCCGCACAACCTGGGAGAGATAGTCGACGGGCTCAAAGCCCTCCTCGACAAGCCCGCGATAACGATCGAGGAGCTCTCCCGCATCGTGACAGGGCCCGACTTTCCGACGGCCGGGATCATCTATGGACGGGCCGGCATCCGCGAGGCCTACGCGACGGGGAGGGGAAAGATCACGCTCCGCGCCCGCGCCAACATCGAGACGCAGAAGAACGGCAAGACGAGCGTCGTCGTGAACGAGATCCCCTACCAGGCGAACAAGGCCTCGATCATCGAGAAGATCGCCGAGCTCGTGCGCGAACAGAAGATCCAGGGCATCTCCGACGTCCGCGACGAGTCGGACAAGGAAGGGATGCGCATCGTCATCGAGCTCAAGAAGGATTCGTTTCCCAAGGTCGTCCTCAACCAGCTCTTCGCGCACACGCAGCTCCAGGTGACGTTCGGCATCATCATGCTCGCCCTCGACAAGATGCGCCCCGTCGTCATGACGCTCAAGGAGCTCATGGAGCGCTTCCTCGCCCACCGGGAAGAGGTCATCACGCGGCGCACGAAGTACGACCTCGCGCGGGCCGAGGAGCGGGCACACATACTCGAGGGGTACAAGATCGCTCTCGACCATATCGACGAGATCGTCCAGCTCATCAAGAAGAGCGCCTCCCCGGACGAAGCGCGCAAGGGGCTCGTGAAGGTGTTCAAGCTCTCCGAGATCCAGGCGCAGGCGATCCTCGATCTCAGGCTGCAGCGCCTCACCGGCCTCGAGCGCAAGAAGATCGAGGACGAGTACCTCGAGCTCATCAAGAAGATCGAATTCTACCGCTCGATTCTCGAAAGCCGCACGCGGCTCCTCGGGATCATCCGCGACGAGCTCGACGACCTCAACACGCGCTTCGGCGACGAGCGCCGGACCGAGATCGTCGACCAGGAAGGGGAGTTCCAGATCGAGGACCTCATCGCGGAAGAGAACATGATCATCACGATCACCCACACCGGCTACATCAAGCGCATCCCGACGGGCACCTACCGGCGCCAGCGCCGCGGCGGGAAGGGCGTGTCCGGGATGGGCATGAAGGAGGAGGACTTCATACAGCACCTCTTCATCGCCTCGACGCACAGCTACATCCTCTTCTTCACGGACAGGGGCCGGTGCTTCTGGGTCAAGGTGCACGAGATCCCGCAGGGCGGGCGCCTCGCCCGCGGCAAGGCGATCGTCAACCTCCTCGAGATGTCGCGCGACGAGAACGTCACCGCCTTCGTCCCCGTGGGCGATTTCGGCCAGGACGCCTACCTCATGCTCGCGACGAAGGACGGCTACATAAAGAAAACGCATATCTCGGCCTTCGCGAACCCGCGGCGCGGCGGGATCATCGCGATGGTTCTGCGCGAGGGGGACAAGCTCATCGCGGCGCGCCTCACCTCGGGAAACGACGACATAATCCTCGCAAAGCGCAAGGGCAAGGCGATCCGTTTCAGCGAGAAGGACGCGCGGGACATGGGGCGCGCGACCCAGGGCGTGACGGGGGTCAAGATGGACAAGGATGATCGCGTCGTCGAGATGGTCGTCGTGAAGCGCGGCGCGGAGCTCCTCGCCGTGACCGAGCACGGCTACGGGAAACGCACGCGGATCAGCGATTTCAGGAACATCAAGCGCGGCGGCAAAGGGGTCGTCGCCATATCGACCGACGAGCGGAACGGCGATCTCGTGGCCGTGAAGGAAGTGATCGAGGAGGACGAGGTGATGATCATCACGCACAACGGCATCATCATCCGCTCCCCGGTCAACAGCATATCCATTCTCGGGCGGCCCGCGAAGGGCGTCAAGCTCATCAGCCTCGGCGAGGGGGACGCCGTCGTCGACGTCGCGCTCATCGCCGGCGAGAAGGAATCGAACGGCGCAGGGGCGGAAGGGGACGAAGAGGAGGACGCGGGAAGCGAGGCGGCGGAGGAAGAAGCCGGAGGCGACGAATCGGCCGAGGAGCCTGAAGAGAAGTAGATGCGGTCAACCCGGGACTCGTTATCCAAAACACCGGCCGAACGGGCCTACCTCGTCGGCGTCACGCTGCCCCGCGTCAGGCGCGAAGACGAGCTCGAGAACCTCCGCGAGCTCGAGCTCCTCGCCCGCACCGCGGGCGCCGCGGTCGTGGGGCAGACGCTCCAGAACCGCACGCGAATCGACGGCGCGACCTTCATCGGCAAGGGAAAGATCGAGGAGCTCTCGCGGGAGATTCACGACCGGAACGTCAACCTCGTCGTCTTCGACGACGATCTGTCGCCGGCCCAGGCGCGGAACATCGAGAAGGTCCTCGACGTCAACGTCATCGATCGCACCGAGCTCATCCTCGACATATTCGCCCGGCGGGCGCGCACGCGCCAGGCGAGAATCCAGGTGGAGATCGCCCAGCTCAACTACGCGCTCCCTCGCCTCAGGCGCCTCTGGGAGCACCTCTCGCGGCAGGAGGGAGGCATCGGGACGAGGGGGCCGGGCGAGACCCAGATCGAGGTCGACCGTCGCCGGGCGCGCGACCGGATCGCCAATCTCACGAAGGAGCTCGAAAAGATCCACCGCGGCGTCGAAGAACGCCGTAAGCGGCGCGAGGGGCTCTTCAACGTCACGATCGTCGGCTATACGAACGCCGGCAAATCGACGCTCCTCAACCGCGTCGCGGGAAGCTCGGTCCTCGAGAGCGACCGCCTCTTCTCGACCCTCGATTCGACGACGCGCCGCGTCGAGGCCCCCGGCGGAGAGCCGTTCCTCCTCACCGACACGATCGGATTCATCCGGAAGCTTCCGCCCCACCTCGTCGCGAGCTTCAAGGCGACGCTCCTCGACGTGCGGGAGGCCGACCTTCTCCTCCATGTCGCCGACGTGGGCGTTCCACGCTACGAGGAACACATCGCGATCGTCAATGCGGTCCTCGACGACGTGCTCGGAGGCGGGGGCCTGGGGGAGGCGCGCGGCGCCGCGTGCGAGGGCGAACCGTGCGGCACGCCGGGCATCGAGGCCGCGGAGGAGCGGATCCCCACGATCCTCGTGCTCAACAAAATAGATCTCATCGAGGACGCCGGCGCCAGAAAGGCGCTCGGTGCGAGGCACCCCGGCGCGGTGCTCGCGAGCGCGGCGACGGGAGAGGGCCTCGTGGAGCTCCTCGGGATCGTCGAGGCGCATATGGGGAAGGATTTCGTCGAGGCGGACGTGCTCCTGGCTCCCGAGGACGGGAGAGCAATCGCGGCCGTCGAGCGCACCTCGAAGGTTCTCTCGCGGAAGCTCTCTCGCGGCCGGCTCGTGTTTCGCGTGCGGATTCGGAAGCGCGATATCGCGATTCTGGAGCGGGAAGCCACCGTGCGGCTGCGGTTCGGCTCGCCGTAAGCCCCGGGGCCCGCCCCGCGCCGCTCCTCTGTCGCTACTGCTTGTTTCCTTCCCCCTGGCTCGCCGGCACGCTCCGGCTGTACCGCAGCCTGTTCCCTTCGATCGTCACCCAGGGGTATCTCTGGACGATCTCGGCGCGCCGCGCGGCCGCGGCGGGCAGCGTCGGCCGGAGCTCGTAGTTATTGTCGAGCTGAACGATGATGAAACGGGCGAGCACGACGAAGAAGAGCGGCACGAGGAACGGCACCCAGCGGCGCCAGCGTCGATGCTCTATCATCCGCGAGCAATAGACGGCCCCCGCCGAGATCACCATGACGAATCCGACGGAGACGAGGTAGAGGTCCCGGATGTCGAGCCAGTCGGCGGGAAACTGGAAGAAGGCGAAGGGGAGCGCCATGATGTAGGTCCACGCGATGAAGAAGCGGATCGCGTGGTTCCCGAAAATGAACCCGAAGAACGAATACGACAGCACCGTGAGCGCGATGACGATCCTGATCTCGGTCGCGAAGGCGTACACGAACCTCACGGCGGGCCCCGCCGACGTGACAAGGTGCGACGTGTGTATCGGAAATATCATCCGCACGAGGTAGCTGATCAGGTTCTTCGCCGCGTAGAGGACGACCTTGAACGGCCCCGGGCTCTCCGTGTAGAACGGCGGCGTGTAGTGGAACACGAGCGTCTTGAGGATGAGCGCGGCGGCCGCGATCACGAGAAGGATGACGAGGTCGGGGCTCAGGACGCGGTGCCCGGTGTCCCGCCGGAAGACGTAGTTGAACGCGAGAAACGCGCCGAGGATCGAGAGGCTCGTGCTCCGCGTGAACATCGACCCGACAAAGAAGAGGAGCGTGAGGAAGAACCACGGCGACCGGATCCTGCCGCCTCCCGTGAGCTCGTTCCTGAAGTAGAAGATCATCGTGCAGAGGGTCAGCGTCGTGATCATGAGGTCCTCGAGCCCCGAGACGATCATGATCGATTTGCCGTAATTTCCGACGGTGAAGACGAAGAGGAGCCCCGAGAGCACGGCGACGGCGCGGTCCTTGAGGAGCGTGCGAACGAGGAGGTAGACGAGAAACGCGTTGAGCCCGTGGAGGAGGATGTTGACGAAGAAGTATCCCCGCGGCTCGAACTTGAAGAAGTGGAACAGGTAGTAGGAGGCGCCGTAGACGAGCGGCTGAAACTTGTACGGCGGCGCGGTGTCGAAGAGGGCGGCTCTCGTCTCCGTCATGTGCAGGTTGTGCGCGAGGTAGTAGAAATCGTCGCCCTGCCAGAAATCATTGTCGAGGGCGAGGTGGAAGAAGAGGTAGCTCACGGCGAGAAACGCGGCCAACAGGAGGAGATTCTTCAGGAACGCGCTCAAGAGCTCTCCTTGAA
>DATCCP010000175.1:0-23609 GCA_036511215.1 Candidatus Krumholzibacteriaceae bacterium | reverse complement strand
CGAGAAAGTCCTTCGTCGATATTTCGTGAATCTCACTCATCGCGGCGTGGCTCAGAAGCACGAGCGTCTCCCCAGCCGCGGCCGCATGCGCGATCTCGTCCATCGAGGAATACGCGGCCGGGAGCTTCACACCGGCCGCGGGCCCGAACGGGCTCTCGATGACGCCCGCCCTGATCTTCCGTCCCGTCTTCGCCGCGGCGCTCAAAGCGCGGAAAACACCCGCGGCCTCCTCGGCGTTCCGTGGCGCGAATGTGAGGATCGTGTGCGGCATGGCATTCTTCCACCGGGCGCGGAGGCTCTAGGACCCCACGTACCGTAGTATCAATGTAATACTCGCGACGCTCGCGAGGGTAGAGGCAAGAATGCCCACCGCGACGAGGCGCGGGCGGCAGTTGAACTCGGTGGCGAAGACGATTGCGTTGACCGCCGTCGGCATCGCGGATTGAACGACGATGATCTGGTTCATGTTCGCGTTGAAATGGAAGAACTGCACGATGCCGTATGAAACGGCGAACCCGCCGAGGATGCGGAGCGCCGCCGCCACGAGGCCTCCGCTGATATCGCGCTTGAGCTCGATGGCGGCCGGGTAGGCGCCTTCGCAGGTCCCCTCGGCCGCGGCGCCGTTGTGCTCGTCCCCCACCCAGAATTCCCCCGAGCGCCCGGCGGCGAGCGTCGCGCGCCATGCGGAGGATTCGAGAACGATGCTCTCGAGCTGCATCCCGAGGAGCATGAGCCCCGTGGGAATCGACGCCTCACCGAGCATATCGACCATCTTCATGAACGGGGCCGGCGGGAGCGCGTGCACGTACACGAGGAGCCGCGCCGCGATGATCGACCAGATAAGAGGAACCTTGAAGACGCTTCCGACGGCCTTCCAGGAGCTCTGCCGTCCCGCGCTCGCGAGAAATACCCCGACGGTCGACTGCGAGATGGACGAGGCCACCATATAGATCGTCGCGTAGACGAGCCCCCATTCGCCGAAGGCGAGCATGCAGACGGGGATCCCGTAGAATCCGGTGTTCGCAAGCGTGGACGTCATCGCGATCGCCTGCCGCTCGGCGCGGTCGCGCTTCCAGAGAAAGGTCACGCCGAGGGAAATCCCGAGCTGCACCGCCTGAAGGCAGAGGATAAAAACGAGCACCTCGAGGATGAGGTGCGTGTCCGCCTCGGGCTTGGCGAGCGACATGAACCCGAGCGCCGGCGAGAGGATGTAGAGCTGGGCGCGCGAAAAGGTCTTGAGATCGACCTTTCCGTATTTTCTCAGGAGAAAGCCCAAGAATATGATGAAGAAAACGGGGAGAATTACATGCGTCAGAACCAAGCTAGCCCCACACCGCCGCCGGGATGACTATTACTTTTTCCCCTTGGGCTTCTCGGCGGCCTTCGGTTTCGCTTTCTTCTCGCCTTCGGCCTTGTGCGTTTTCTTCTTCTCGGGGTGGGCGGCCTCGGTCTTGTGGACCTTTGGCTTCGGCGCGTGAGCCTCCGCCGCGGGCGCAGCCGCGGCCGGCGCCTCGACGGCGCCCTCCGGAGCGGCTTCAACCGGCTTCGGGGCCGATTCCCGGGCCGCGGGGGCGGCCGGCGTCTCGACCTTGTGGTAGGTCTTACGCGGCGCCTTCTTCTTCTTGCGCCCTTCCTCGTCCTTCTTGAGGAGCTCGAGGAGCGCGGTACTCGCGGCGTCCCCGACGCGGGGCTTGCCGAGGCGCATGATCCGCGTGTAGCCGCCGGGCCGGTCCACGTAGCGCGGCGCGATCTCGTCGAAGAGCTTTCGCAGAACCTCGCTGTCGTGCACGATGCGCGCGACGTGCCGCCGCGCGGCGAGCTTCTTCTCGGCGGCCCCCGCCGCGGCCGCCGCGTTCCCGCGGCGCGCGAAGGTGATCAGGCGCTCGGCGAGGCGCCGAGCCTCTTTCGCCTTCGGTACCGTGGTCTCGATCCGCTCGCTCGCGAAGAGCGAGGTGACCATGTTGCCGAGCATCGCCTTTCTATGTGAAGCGGTAATGCCGAGTTTCCGCCCGTGGTGTCTGTGCCGCATTATTCCTTCTCCTCTTTTTCCTTCTTATCGGCTTTTTCGACCTTCTTCTCGAGCTTCTTCTCGCCGCGCAGGACCGCGTCGATGTCCATCCCGAGGGAAAGCCCCATGCCTTCGAGAATGTCGACGATCTCCTTGAGGCTCTTCCGGCCGAAGTTGCGATACTTGAGCATGTCCCCTTCGGTCTTGCGAACGAGGTCGCCGAGATTCCGGAGGTTCGCGGCCTTGAGGCAGTTCGACGAACGAACCGAGAGCTCGAGCTCGTCGACGCTCCTCCCGAGGAGCTCCTTCAACCGCTCGATCTCCTGATCGACCACTTCCGCGACCTCCTCCGCCGGCTCTTCCTCGAACCGGATGAAGAGGAGCATGTGGTCCTTGATGATCTTCGCGGCGTACCCGAGCGCGTCCTCCGGCGTGACGCTTCCGTCCGTCGTGATCTCGAGCGTGAGCGAGTCGTAGTCGGTGCGCTGCGCCACGCGCGTGTTCTTCACGATGTAGGTCGCGTGGGTCACCGGACTGAAGTTCGAATCCATCGGAATGAGCCCGATCTCGAAATCTTCGAGGTTATGCAGCTCGGACGGGACGTAGCCGCGGCCGTGCCCGATGAGGATATCCATCTTGAGGCGCGACTTTTCCGTGCACGTCGCGATCACGAGATCCTTGTTCAGGATCTCGATGTCTGGATCCTCCGTGATGTCCCCCGCGGTGACCTCGCCCTTCTTCGACAGGTCGATATGGATGAACTTCGGCTCGTCGCTGTGCATCTTGACGATGAGCTGCTTGAGATTGAGAACGACGTCGGTCACGTCTTCCTTGACGCCCTTGATCGTACCGAACTCGTGGAGGACGGAGTCAATCTTGACGGCCGTCACCGCGGCGCCCTGGATCGACGAGAGGAGCGTGCGGCGAAGGGCATTACCGATCGTATTGCCGAACCCGCGCTCGAGCGGCTCGATCTTGAAGCGGCCGAACGTCGGGGTCTGGGCGGTATCATCCGCGACAATCTCTTTCGGCATCAAAAGGTTACGCCATTTCATCTACCAAATCCTCCTTACACGGCCTGCGCACCGGAGCAATAAATCCGCTCACTTGGAGTAAAGCTCCACGATCACGTTTTCCTCGATCGGAACCGGGATCATCTCGCGCGTCGGCTCCTCGAGATACATTCCTTCGCGCTTGTTGACGTCCACCGAGATGTAGGGAACGGTGCCCCGGCTTCCGTACTTCTTCAGGCTCTCCTCGACGACGAGAAGCGTGCTGCTTTTTTCCCGCAGCGTCACGCGGTCGCCGGGTCTGAGCTGGAACGACGGCCGGTCGACGGGCTTGCCGTTGACCTGGAAATGCTTGTGGAGCACGAGCTGCCGCGCCGTCTCCCGCGACGGGGTGAACCCCATGCGGTAGACCATGTTGTCGAGCCGCTGCTCGAGAAGCTTGAGCAGGTTCGTGCCGGTGACGCCTTTCATCTTCACGGCCCGGTAGTAGTAGTTCCGGAACTGCTTTTCGAGCAGCAGGTACATGCGGCGGAGCTTCTGCTTTTCCCTCAGCTGCGTGCGGTAGCTGCTGCGCCTGCTGTACCTCGCGCGTCCGTGCTCTCCCGGCGGGTAGTTCCGCTTCTCGATCTCGCACTTTTCCGAATAGCAGCGGTCCCCCTTGAGGAACAGCTTGACGCCGTCCCTCCGGCACAGCTTGCATTTGGCACCCAAGTATCTCGCCATGAAATCGAAACCTCCTTAGACCCGTGCTCGCTAGATTCTTCTGCGCTTCTTCGCGCGGCAGCCGTTGTGCGGAACCGGCGTGCAGTCCTTGATCGCCGATATTTCGAGGCCGGTCGCGCGGAGCGACCTGATCGCGGCCTCGCGCCCCGGTCCGGGTCCCCGCACCCACGCCTCGACCTTCTTCACCCCGAGACCCATCGCTTCGCGCGCTGCGGTCGCGGCCGCCTGCTGCGCCGCGAACGGCGTGCTTTTCCGCGAGCCTTTGTATCCGAGCCTCCCCGGGCTCGACCACGTGATGATGTTTCCTTCCTTATCCGTGATGCTCACGATCGTGTTGTTGAAGGTTGACTGGATATGGGCAATGCCGTAGATATCCACCTTCTTTGTTTTCTTCTTCGAACTCCGTGGCTGGGCCAAGGTAGAACCTCCCTATGCAGCTGTTTTTTTGCGTTTCGCTCCGGGGCGATTGCGCGGGCCCTTCCGGGTCCGTGCGTTCGTATGCGTGCGCTGGCCGTGCACCGGCAGCCCCATCTTGTGACGCATGCCGCGGTAGGAGCCGATCTCCATGAGCCGCTTGATATTCATCGTCACTTCGCTCCGAAGAGCGCCCTCGACCTTGTAATCGTTTTCGATGATATCCCTGATGCTGACCGTCTGCTCCTCGGTGAGATCCCTCGTCTTCGTCCCGAGCGGCACCTTGGCCTTCTTGCAGATCTCTCTCGCCACCGAGCGGCCGATCCCGAAGATGTACGTCAACGCAATCTCGATATGCTTGTTATCGGGTATATCGATACCTACTATACGCGCCACAGAAACACTCCTTTCGCGAGCGAGGCGGGGCTACCCGTTAGCCCTGCCGCTGCTTGTGCTTCGGATTCTTGCAGATCACGCGGAGAACGCCCTTCCGCCGGATGATCTTGCAGTATGGACAGATCTTCTTGATTGAACTGCGGACCTTCATGGTTACGCTTCCTTCATCACTTGTACCGGTACGTGATCCTGCCTCTCATAAGATCGTACGGGCTGAGCTCGACGGCAACGCGGTCGCCGGGGAGAATGCGGATGAAATGCATCCGCATCTTGCCCGAGACGTGCGCGAGGATCACATGCTTGTTCTCGAGCTCGACCCTGAACATCGCATTGGGCAACGCCTCGACGACGGTCCCTTCTACCGCTATGCCCTTTTGCTTCGGCATTACGTCCTGTGTCGCGCCTTCTTCCCGCCGCGGCTCTCGGGCTCCGCGGCGCCACATGCGCCCAACGTCCTCAGCGAGTCATGATCACGGGGCCTTCGTTCGTCACGGCCACCGTGTCCTCGAAGTGGGCGGAGAGCTTCCCGTCCACCGTCACGAACGTCCATTTGTCCTTCAGCGTCAGAACCTCGAACCCCCCCTCGTTCACCATCGGCTCGATCGCGAGCACCATTCCGTGAGCGAGCACCGGCCCCCGTCCGGAGAGACCGAAGTTGGGAATCTGGGGGTCCTCGTGCATCTCGCGCCCGATCCCGTGACCGACGAGCGTCCGCACGACGCTGAACCCGTTCGCCTCCGCGTGCCTCTGAACCTCGTGGGAGACGTCGGAGAGATGATTTCCGACCCTCGCCTTGTCGATGCCGAGATCAAGACACGCCCGCGTGACTTCCATGAGCCGCCGGGCCTTCTCGCTCACCTCGCCGATCGGGTAGGTCCGCGAGGCGTCGGCGTAGTAGCCGTTTCGCTCGACGCCGATATCGATCCCGACGATGTCACCTTCCGCGAGCTTCCGCGCGCCGGGAATCCCGTGAACGACCTGCTCGTTCACCGACGTGCAGATCGAGGCGGGATATCCCTGGTACCCCTTGAACGCCGGCTCCGCTCCGCGCGACTTGATGAACTCCTCGGCCGAGCGGTCGAGCTCGCCGGTGGTGACGCCGCTTCGGAGCATTCCCTCGAGCTTCGCAAAGCACTCGACGAGGATCTCACCGCTTTGCCGGATGAGATCCATCTCCGGCCGGCTCCGTATCGCAATCATTTCAAGACGCGGCGTATCTCCGCGTATATCTCTTCGATGTCCCCGGCGCCCTTTACGGCGACGAGGCCCCCGCGCGTGCGGTAATAGTCGATGACGGGAGCGGTCTCGCGCTCGTAGACCTCGAGCCGCTTGCGGACCGTCCCCTCCTCGTCGTCGGGGCGCTTGACGATCGCGGCGCCGCACACGTCGCATACGCCCGGCACCTTGGTCTTGATCGTGTCGAGGTTGTAGACCGCCTTGCACTTCGGGCACACGCGGCGGTTCGAAAGCCGGCGCACGATGAGCTCGGGATCGACGTCGATCACGAGCACGTGATCGATCTTGTCGCCGCGCTTTTCGAGCATCCTCGAGAGCTCCTCGGCCTGCGCGAGCGTCCGCGGAAAACCGTCCATGATCCAGCCTTTGTCCTTCGCCGCGGCGAGCGCCTCGCCGATCAGCCCGAATATGATCCCGTCCGGCACGAGAAGCCCGGCCTTCATGGAGCGCTCCGCCTCGATCCCGAGCGGACTCTTGCGCGCGACCGCGTCGCGGAGCATGTCCCCCGTCGAGAGGTGCGCGAGGCTCCTATCGCGCGCGATGCGCACGGCCTGGGTTCCCTTGCCGGAACCCGGCGCTCCCAGTATCACCATGTGCGTGCCGGCCACTTCAAACGCCTCCTAGAACCGCCTGCCGCGCATCTGACCCTTCTTCATGAACCCGTCGTAGTGCCTCATGAGGAGGTGCGTCTCCATCTGCTGGAGCGTGTCGAGCATCACGCCGACGACGATCAAGAGCCCCGTGCCGCCGAAATAGAACGGGAGCTTTCCCTGCTTGATCAACACGTCGGGCAAAATCGCGATGAACGCGAGGAATACAGCGCCCGGAAGCGTTACGCGGGTCAGTATCCGGTCGATGTAATCGCTCGTCCGCCTGCCGGGACGAATCCCGGGGATGAACCCGCCGTACTTCTGCATGTTCTCGGCGAGGTCGACGGGGTTGAGAATGATCGCCGTGTAAAAATACGTGAAGAAAATGATGATGAGCGCATAGAGCGAGTTGTAGAGCACCCCGTACGGGCTCAGCGCCTGGGTCACGGACTGCATGAATACGTTGGTCTTGAAGAACGCCGCGATCGTGCTCGGGAACATCATGATCGACTGGGCGAAGATGATCGGGATAACGCCCGCCGTGTTGACGCGCAGAGGAATGTACTGCGCCTTCCCGCCGTAGACGCGGCGCCCGACGATCCTTTTGGCGTACTGGACCGGGATCCTCCGCTGCCCCTGCGTGATGACGATGACGCCCGCGACCACGAGCACCATGATGGCGATGAGAAAGACGAGGCGAAGCGGCGTGAGGGTGCCGATCTGCAGGGCGCGCCATGTCTGGATGAAATCGCCGGGGTAGCGCGCGACGATGCCGACCATGATGATCAGCGAAATGCCGTTTCCGATGCCGCGCTCCGTGATCTGCTCCCCGAGCCACATCACGAAGATCGTGCCCGCCGTCATCGTGATCACCGTGACGAGCCTGAAGAACATGCCCGGGGACGGCACGACGCCCTCGGCCATGTTCTCGAGGAAGAAGGCGATGCCGACCGCCTGGACTATCGAGAGGCCGACCGTTCCGTATCGCGTGTACTGCGTTATCTTCTTGCGCCCCTCCTCCCCCTCCTTCGCGAGCTTCTCGAAGTACGGGATGACCGCCTGGAGAAGCTGGATAATGATCGACGCGCTGATATACGGCATGATGCCGAGCGCGAATATCGTGACGCGGTGCAGGTTGCCCCCCGCGAAGAGATCGTAGAGCTGAAGGATTCCTCCCTGCTGGCTCGCGAAGAACGTTTTGAGCGCAGCGGGGTTCACGCCCGGCGTCGTGATGTGGCTGCCGATCCGGTACACGATGAGGAGTCCCATCGTGAAGAGGAGGCGCCTCTTGAGCTCGGGAATGCTGAACATATCCTGGATCTTCTTGAACATTATTTCTTCTCCCGATCGTCGAGCCCGGGCGCCTTCTTCCCGGAGAGAAGCCGAATCGTGCCGCCGGCCTTCGTGATCGCCTCCGCCGCCGTGCGGCTCACCGCGTCGACCTCGACCTCGAGCGCCACCGCGAGCGTGCCCCGCCCGAGAATCTTGACCGGCTCCGAGGCCTTCCGAACGAGGCCCGCCTTGATGAGGGTGCCGCGGTTGACCTTTGAGCCCGCCTCGAACGCGCCGAGTCTATCGAGATTCACGACCTGGTAGTAGATCTTGAAGATATTGACGAATCCCCGCTTCGGCACGCGCCGCTGGAGCGGCATCTGGCCGCCCTCGAACCACGCGGGAATGCTTCCGCCCGAACGCGCCTTCTGCCCCTTGCAGCCGCGGGTGGAGTACCTCCCATGCCCTGAGCCGGGGCCGCAGCCGACGCGTTTGTTCTTCTTCGTAGCGCCCTTCGGGGACTTGACTTCGCTCAGCTTCATTGCGTCTAGCTCCTTGTCGTTCCCTTATCGATGACGGTGTATCCCGGACCCTTCTTCCTGCGGACCTCGACGTCTTTCTCGTCGACCTCTTCCCAGACCACGAGGTGCTGCACCTTGTGGATCATTCCCCGGATCTGCGGCGTGTCCTTCTTGTAAAGCGTCCGCTGGTTTCTCCTGAAGCCGAGAGACTCCATGACGGGCCGGTGCTTGTCGTAGAGGGAGTTTATGATGCTTCTCACCTGCGTTATCTTCAACATCTTCGCCATATCATTTCCTCGTTTGTCGAGCCGTTCGCCGCGCGACGCGCGTCACTCGGCGGCGCCCTTCTCTTGCTTCGTCCCGAAAAGCTTGGTAATCGAAATGCCGCGGCGGTTCGCCACGTCGCGCGCGCTCCGGATGCTCTTGAGCCCCTTCACGGTCGCCTTCACCATGTTGTGCGGATTGTTCGACCCCAGGGACTTCGTGAGAATGTCCTTCACGCCCGCCACCTCGAGCACGGCGCGCACGGCGCCGCCGGCGATAACGCCGGTACCGGGCGAGGCGGGCTTCATGAGCACCTTGGAGGCACCGAAAATCCCCATGACCTGGTACGGGATCGTTCCCCCCTGCATCGAAATGAGGAACATGCTCTTCTTCGCCGCCTCCGTCGCCTTGCGGATGGCGTCCGCGATCTCGTTCGCCTTGCCGAGCCCGATCCCGACCTTGCCCATGCCGTCCCCGACGGCGACGAGCGCGTTGAAGCTGAACCGGCGCCCTCCCTTGACGACCTTCGCGACACGATTGATATGGATCGTCTGCTCCAGGAACTCGGGAGCGAGCTCACCCCCGTCGCGCCCTCCGCGACCGTCCCTCGATCCCCGGCGATCTCTCGAATCTCTCGGTCCTCTCGAATCTCTCGGTTGTGATCCGTTCACCTGTACACCCCCACGGGTGAGTTGCGGTGCCCCACGACGGGCACACGGGTTCTTAGAACTCGAGTCCGCCTTCCCTGGCAGCCTTCGCCAGAGCGGCGACCCTTCCATGATAGAGGTACCCGCCGCGGTCGAACGCGACGGCCTTGATTCCCTTCTCGACGGCGACCGCGGCGATCGCCTTGCCGACGGCCACCGAACGCCGCATCTTGAGACTCATCGGACGAGCCGGCTTCTTGCCGCCCTTGTCCTTGCCCTTCTCCCCCTTTTCGGGCTTGCCGGCCTTTTCGCCCGCCTTCTCGGGAGCCTTCTCAGGTTCCTTCTCGGGGGCCTCAGGCACGGCCGCGAGCTCGAGCTTGAGGCTCGACGCCTGCGCGAGCGTGCGCCCCGAGTCGTCGTCTATGATCTGCGCGTAGATGTGATTGAGGCTCCGGAACACGCACAGCCGCGGCCGCGCCGGCGTTCCGTGGACTTGTTTCCGCACGCGTTCGTGCCGTCTCAACCTGGCGTTTCTGTTCTCCTGATTAACGTCTCTTTTCACCTGTCCAGACTCCCCTTCACCTAGAAGCCGGTGCCGACGGCGGTCTTGCCGGCCTTGTGCTTGACAATCTCGCCCGCGTACCGGATCCCTTTTCCCTTGTACGGCTCGGGCGGCCTGAACTTGCGGATCTCCGCGGCCGTCTGGCCGATCTTCTCCTTGTCGATCCCCGAGATCGTGATCTTCTTCGCATCGGGAACCTCGATCTTGACCCCCTCGCGCGGCTCGTACCGGATCAGGTGCGCGAATCCGAGGCTCAGGACCAGCGTCGTGCCCTTGAGCTCGGCGCGGTACTCGACCCCCTCGATCTCGAGCTTCCTCTCGTAGCCTTGCGAGACGCCGTGCACCATGTTCGCGACGAGGGTCCGCGTGAGTCCGTGGAGCGATTTGTGCATCTTCGAATCGCTCGGGCGCTTCACGGTGACCGAGCCCTCGCCGACCTCGACGGTCATGTCGGGATGGAGGGTGCGCGTGAGCTCACCCTTGGGTCCCTTGACCGTGATCACGTTACCCGCAACGTGCGTCGAAACGCCGGCCGGGACCGGCACCGGATATTTTCCCACTCGTGACATATCGACCTTCTACCTCCGTCGGCTCCCGTGCGAACGAGCCGGGAACGCTCTTCGCCGGCCGCGCGCCAGCGCGAGCGGCTACCAGATATGGGCGAGAACCTCCCCGCCGACGCCGAGAGCGTGGCACTCCTTGTCCGTCATGACGCCCTTCGACGTCGAGATGATCGCGATGCCGAATCCGCCCAGCACGCGCGGAATCTTGTCCTTCGGAACGTACACGCGGCGGCTCGTGAGGCTCACGCGCTTCATTCCCTCGATCGCGCAGACGCGCTGCTCGTCGTACTTGTAGTAGACCCTGAGCGTCCCCTGCGTGGTGTCGTCGATGTACTTCACGTTCTTCACGTATCCGTTATCGAGGAGGATCTTCGCGATCTGCGCCTTGATGCGGGACGCGGGAATATCGACGTACGTCTTCTTCGCCTTCTTGCCGTTTCGCAGCCGGACGATCATGTCGGCTATCGGATCGGTCATCATTTCGCCATCACCTCAGATTCTTACGATTCCTCACGCGCCGTACGCCTACCAGCTCGCCTTGGTAACGCCCGGGATCTTCCCCTCGAGGGCGAGCTCGCGGAAACAGATGCGGCACATTCCGAACTTGCGGAGGTAGGCCCTCGGGCGCCCGCACCTGCTGCATCGGAAGTATGCCCGCACCTTGAATTTCGGCGGTCTCTTCGCTTTCGCGACCAAGCACTTCTTAGCCACTGATTCTCCCTTTCAATCTGTCAGTTCTTGCGGAGCGGCATGCCGAGGAGCATGATGAGCTCCTTCGCTTCCTCGTCCGTCTTCGCCGTCGTGACAATCGTGACATCCATTCCCATGACCTTCATGATCTTGTCGTAATCGATCTCGGGAAATATGATGTGCTCCTTGACGCCGAACGAGTAGTTCCCCCGCCCGTCGAAGCTCCGCGGGCTGAGGCCGCGGAAATCCCTGATTCGCGGTATCGCGACGTTCACGAGGCGGTCGAAGAACTCGTACATCCGGACGTGCCGGAGCGTCACGTAGCACCCGATCGGAATGCCCTCGCGGAGCTTGAACCCCGCGATCGCGGCCTTCGAGCGCGAAATCGCCGGGCGCTGCCCCGCGATGGCCCCGAGGTCCTTCACCGCGGCCTCGAGAAGCTTGGCATCCGTGATCGCGCCGCCGACGCCCATGTTGATCACGATCTTCTCGAGCCGGGGCACCTGATTCACGTTCTTGTAGCCGAACTTCTTCATCATCTCCGGCACGGCGCGCTCGATGTAACGCCGCCTGATATTCGATACGTACTGTGTGTTCGCCATCGCACTCACCGTTTCCGTTTCTCCGCTGCCGTCATGAAGAGCTCTCCGCCGCCCGCGCGGCGGCGAGCGCACTCGTCATCAATCCTGCTCGGCCAGCATCTCCTGACACTTCTTGCACTGTCGCGCCTTGCTCCCGTCGGCGAGAATGATAACGCCCGTCCTCGTCGGCTTGCCGCACTTCGGACACACGAGCACGACGTCCGACACGTGGATGGGAGCCTCCTTCTCGACGATGCCCCCCTGCTGCACCTGGCCGCGCTGCTTCCGCAGGTGCCGCTTGATCATGTGAACCTTCTCGACGATGATGCGCTCGCTCCCGGGGAACGTCTTGAGGACCTTCCCTTGGAGCCCCTTGGAGTTGCCCGAGATAACCTTCACGAGATCGTTCTTCTTGATTTTCATCGCGTTTCCCGTTTCCTTAAATGACTTCCGGAGCGAGGGAGACGATCTTCATGAATTTCTTCTCCCTGAGCTCGCGCGCCACCGGCCCGAAGATTCGCGTGCCGATCGGCTCCTTTTGATCGTTGATGAGCACTGCCGCGTTCTGGTCGAAGCGGATGTAGGTGCCGTCCTTCCGCCTGAGCTCCTTGCGGGTCCTCACGACCACGCATTTGACGACCTGGCCTTTTTTGATCGCCGAGCCCGGAATCGCCATCTTGACGTTGGCGGCGATAATGTCGCCGATCGCGGCGTAGCGCCGCTTCGTTCCGCCTATTACCCGTATGCAGCGGACGCTCTTCGCCCCCGAATTGTCGGCGACAACGAGCATGGTATACGTCTGAATCATCGTCGTGTACTCCTACCTACTTCGCCTTCTCCAGGACTTCCACGACCCGCCAGCGTTTCATCTTGCTCAGCGGCCGCGTTGACATGACCTTCACGAGGTCGCCGACGTGGGCCTGGCGTTCCTCGTCATGGGCGTAGATCTTGGACGTGCGCTTTATCATCTTCTTGTAGGTCGGATGCTGGAAGATGCGCTCGACCGATACGGCGACCGTCTTGTTCATCGCGTCGCTCACGACACGCCCGACAATGCTTTTCCTCGGCTTTCGACTCTCCATGTTCACTCCTCGTTACCGGTATGCTGCGTTCGGCGTCACGCCTTGTTCGCGTTCCCGGCCCCGGCCGGTGTCTGCCGGCCGGTCTCGCCGGTCCGGATCTTCTCGTTGATGACTGTCTTGACCCGCGCGAGATCGCGCCGCGTGACGCGCGCCTTGAGCGGGTTGTCGAGCCGCTTCAGGGCGAGCTGGATCTTCATGCGCGAGAGCTCCTCCGAGAGCTCGGCCTCGCGGGCCTTGAGCTCCTCGAGGGTCATCTCTCTCAGTTCCGTTACCTTCATTGTTCAAACCGTCCGGATAGTAATGAATCCTCTCGTACACCTACGCCCGCCGGCGCCCTTCGCGCGGCGGCCCCGGGCGGGCGCCTCTCTCAGCCGGTCACCTTCCCGGTGGCCACCCGGCGCACGAACTTCGTCTTCATCGGAAGCTTCGAGGAAGCGAGCTGCATGGCTCGCCGCGCCTCGTCGAGGTCGACTCCCTCGAGCTCGAAGAGGATGCGCCCCGGCTTGACGACCGCGACCCAGAACTCGGGCGCTCCCTTTCCCTTCCCCATGCGCGTCTCGGCCGGCTTCACCGTCACGGGCTTGTCCGGAAATATCCGGATCCAGAGCTTGCCCGAGCGCCTGATGTGGCGCATGATCGCGACGCGCGCCGCCTCGATCTGCCGGTTGGTGACCCAGGCGGGGGACTCGGACTGGAGCCCGTAGGTACCGAAGTCGATGCTCGAGCCACGGGTCGCCATGCCGCGCATGCGGCCCCTCTGCTGCTTGCGGTACTTCGTTTTTTTCGGCATCAACATGACCAATCAACCCCTTGTCCGTTTCTTATCGCGTACGCGAGCTCTCGTCGATCGCAGATTCGCTCATCTGGCGCCTGAAATCTTTCGGGAACAGCTCACCGAGGTAGATCCACACCTTCACCCCGACCGTTCCGTAGGTCGTGAACGCGGTCGCTCGCGCAAAATCGATCTCCGCGCGGAGCGTATGGAGGGGAACACGCCCGTCCATGTACCCTTCGACGCGGGACATTTCGGCGCCGCCGAGACGGCCCGAGCACTTGATCTTGATCCCGTGCGCGCCCATCCGCATCGCGGAACCGATCGCCTTTTTCATCGCGCGGCGGTACGAGACGCGCTGCTCGATCTGGCCGGCGATGTGCTCGCCGACGAGCTGCGCGTTGAGCTCGGGACGCTTCACCTCGCGGATGTCGATCTGGACGTCCTTCCCCGTCAGGTGGCAGAGCTCCTCGCTCAGGAAATCGACCTCGGCGCCCTTCCGCCCGATCACCATGCCCGGCCGCGCGGTGTGGATATGCACCCGCACCTTGTCGCCGCGCCGCTCGATCTCCGTCTTCGAGACGCCCGCCCGTGCGAGGCGCTTCTTGATATACTTGCGAATTGTGACGTCCTCTTCCAACCAGTGCGCGAAATTCTTGACCGCGAACCATTTGGAATCCCACGCGCGGTTGATTCCCAGTCTCAACCCTATGGGATTAGTTTTCTGACCCAAAAGCTCCTCCTCGTGTTAGCTTTCCGTCTCTTCTTTATGCTCGACGACCACGATGATGTGGCTCGACCGTTTCCGTATGCGGTAGGCGCGCCCCTGGGCCCGCGGCCTGATGCGGTACATCGTCTTGCCCTCGTTGATGCGGATTTCCTTGACGTCCATGTGCGCGGGCTCGATCGGGTGCTTGCTCATCCCGGCGAGATTGTGCATCGCGGACATGACGGTCTTCGATATCGGCTTGGCGGCGTACCGCTTCGAGAATTTGAGAATCTCGAGGGCCTTTTCGACGGACTTCCCCCGTACGAGATCGGCGATGATCTTCGCTTTCTGGGGTGAGACCCTCACGTGCCGCGCGATGGCGCGTGCTTCCATGTTCACTTACCTCCGTAAACTCACGCTTTTTTTCCGCCCGGGTGCCCACGGTAGACCCGCGTCGGGACGAACTCGCCGAGCTTGTGGCCCACCATATTCTCGGTAATGAACACCGGTATGAACTTGTTGCCGTTGTGAATCGCGAGCGTCAACCCCACGAACTCGGGGGATATCGTCGATCGCCGCGCCCATGTCTTGGGTACCTTCTTGTCACCCGTGGCGTTCATGTGCTCGATCTTCTTGAGAAGCTTCTCGTCGATAAAGGGGCCCTTTTTAAGTGATCTGGCCATCGAACCTCCATACGGTGTCTTTTTCGCTCTCGCGAAGAGCGCGTCGCGGGACTCGCCGCGGGGCGACCCGAACCCGCCGTTACTTCTTCCTCCGGTGGACGATATACTTATCGGATGGTTTCCGTTTGCGCGTCTTGTATCCCTTGGTCGGCTTTCCCCACGGCGTCGTCGGGTGCCGTCCACCGCTCGACTTGCCTTCGCCGCCGCCCATCGGGTGATCGACCGGGTTCATCGCGACGCCGCGGACCTTCGGTCTGCGGCCGAGCCAGCGCGTGCGCCCCGCCTTGCCGATCGAAATGTTCTCGTGATCGATATTGCTCACCTGGCCGATCGTCGCGTAGCACTCCTTGCGCACCTTGCGGAGCTCGCCGCTCGGGAGCCTGAGGAGCACGTGGTCCCCTTCCTTCGCCATGAGCTGGGCGTAGGCGCCCGCGCTGCGCGCCATCTGCCCGCCCCGCCCCGCGATGAGCTCGATATTGTGGATGAAGAGCCCCGTCGGGATCTTCTCCATCGGGAGCGCGTTGCCCGGATGGATGTCCGCGTCCGGGCCGGAGACGATCGTGTCGCCGACCTTGATGCCGTGCGGCGCGAGGATGTACCGCTTCTCGCCGTCCACGTACGTGAGAAGCGAGATGAACGCCGAGCGGTTCGGATCGTACTCGAGCGAGGTGACCTTCGCCGGAATGCCGACCTTGTTCCGCTTGAAGTCGACGATGCGGTACTTCTGTTTGTGTCCGCCCCCGATGTGGCGACTCGTAATGTGGCCGTCGTTGTTGCGGCCGCCCGAGCGCCGGAGCGGCTCGAGGAGCGACTTCTCCGGGGGCTTCTTCGTGAGCACCGAATAGTCGATGCTCGTTTTGAACCGCTGTCCCGGCGTTATCGGTTTGAACTTCTTGATAGCCATCGGTCAGTTCCTCTTTCCGAAACCTCAAACCTGATCGAAAATGTCTATGTTCTGCCCCGCGACGAGCTTTACGAACGCCTTCTTCCGGTCGGGGCGCCTTCCGACGAACCTGCCGCCCCTCATCTGCGCCGTCTTCGGCTTGCCCTTCATGAGGCAGGTCTTGACGTCTTTCACGGTGACGCCGAACATCTTCTCGACGGCGAGCTTGATCTCGCGCTTGTTCGCCTTCGGGTGAACCTCGAACACGAATTTGTTGTCCGCCTGTCTCAGCGCGGTGCTCCGTTCCGTGATGACCGGCTTCAAAATGACCTTGGTCAGATCCTTCATCGCGCAAACACCCCCTCGAGGGAGGAAAGCCCTTCCTTCGTTATGAGGAGCACTTCCGCCCGGAGCACGCCGTACGCGTGTAGGTTGCGGCCCACGATGATATCGACGCCGGGGATATTCCGCATCGAGCGGTACACGGTGTCGTTCCATGCGTCGGTGACGAAGAGCACGCGCTTGCCGGCGAGGCCCGCGGCCTGGAGGAAGCTCGCGAACGGCTTTGTCTTCGGCTTCTCGAGGTTGATCCCCTCGACGAGAACGACGCTCTCGTGCTTGCTCTTGTCGCTCAAGGCCGAGATGAGCGCCATGCGCTTCATTTTGCGCGGTATCGCGTAGTGGTAATCGCGCGGATGGGGGCCGAACACGACGCCGCCGTGGCGCCAGATCGGGGAGCTCCGCATTCCCGCGCGCGCCCGCCCCGTGCCCTTCTGCCGGTACGGCTTCTTCGTGCTGTAGCTCACCTCGCTGCGCCCCTTCGCCTTGGCGGTGCCCCTGCGCTGATTCGCGAGATACTGCCGCACCGAATCGTAGAGGACCGCCTTGTTGACGGGGGCGCCGAAGAGAGCCTCGGGCAACTCCATCGTGCCCTTCACGTTTCCGCTGAAATCATACAGTTTTGCACTCGCCATGGTTCTTCCTCTGTTGTGACTCCTTACGAGGACGCCGTGACCCGGAGGATCGTGTTCACCGCTCCCGGCACGGCCCCGCGCACCATGATCAGATTGTGTTCGACGTCGATCTCGACGACCTTCAGATTCCGGGCGGTGAAACGCTCGTAGCCCATGCGGCCCGCCATCCGTTTCCCCTTCATCACGCGCGACGGGTAGGCCGAGCTTCCGATCGAGCCCGCCACCGCGTGCGACTTGGATCCGTGGGTCTGGTCGCCGCCGTGGAACTTGTGGCGCTTGACGAGCCCCGCGAACCCGCGCCCCTTCGTCTTCCCCGTCACGTTGACCCGCTCGACGCCGTTGAAAATGCTCACGTCGATCATCTGGCCGGGCTTGAACTCGTCGGTGTTATCGACGCGGAACTCCTGCAGATGCTTGTACGCGAGGAGATTCGCCTTCTTGAAATGGCCTACGGTCGCGAGGTTCGTCTTCGTCGCGCGAATTCCGCCGAAGGCGAGCTGCACGGCGCCGTATTTCTCCTTCTTCACCGTCTTCACCTGGACAACGGGGCAAGGCCCGAGCTCGATGACCGAGACGGGCACCGAAGAGCCGTCCTTGTCGAATATGTTCGTCATGCCTATCTTCTTGCCGATCAACCCTTGCATCTCGCCCTCCCCGTTCAAACCTTGATCTCGATGTCGACGCCGGCCGGGAGATCGAGCTTCTGCAGCGCATCGACCGCTTTCGACGTCACGTTCGTGAGGTAGATGAGGCGCTTGTGCACCCGGATCTCGAACTGCTCACGCGATTTCTTGTTGACGTGCGGCGAACGCAGGACCGTGTACACGGTGCGCTTCGTCGGAAGCGGGATGGGCCCCGACACCTCGGCGCCCGTCCTGCGCGCGGTCTTCACGATCTCCTCGGCGCTGCGGTCGAGCGTGGAGTGCTCGTATGCCTTGAGTTTTATCCGTATCTTCTGTCCGTCCACCGGGAACCTCCATCCGCAGCAGATTGCTACTCTATGATATCGGTCACGATGCCGGCGCCCACGGTGCGGCCGCCCTCGCGGATCGCGAACCGAAGCTCTTTTTCCATCGCGATCGGCGTAATGAGCTCGATCGTCAGCTCTGCGTCGTCACCCGGGATCACCATCTCCCGTCCCTCCGCCAAGGTCGCCACGCCCGTCACGTCAGTGGTCCTGAAGTAGAACTGCGGCCGGTACCCGTTGAAAAACGGCGTATGTCGTCCGCCTTCCTCTTTCTTCAGCACGTAGACCTTCCCCACGAACTTCCGGTGCGGTGTCACGCTCTTCGGCGCAGCCACTACCATACCCCGCTCCAGCATCTCTTTCTCGATGCCTCTCAGGAGGAGCCCCACGTTGTCGCCCGCCATACCCTCGTCCAGCTGCTTCCGGAACATCTCCACACCCGTCACCACGCTCTCCCGCGTGTCCTTGATCCCCACGATCTCCACCTTCTCGCCCACCTTGATCTTCCCACGCTCCACGCGCCCCGTCCCTACCGTCCCACGCCCCGTAATCGAAAATACATCCTCAACCGGCATCAGAAACGGCTTGTCCACGTCCCGCTTCGGCATCGGTATGTACGTGTCTATCGCATTCATAAGCTCCCAGATGCACTTCGCCTCCGGCCCGTCCGGATCCTCACTGTTCAGCGCCTTGATCGCGCTCCCCCGCACAAACGGTATCGCGTCCCCAGGAAACTGATACTCACTCAACAGCTCCCGGCACTCCAGCTCCACCAAATCCAACAGCTCCGGATCATCCACCAAATCTACCTTGTTCAAAAACACCACGATGTACGGCCCCCCCACCTGCCGCGCCAGCAATATGTGCTCTCGCGTCTGCGGCATCGGCCCGTCCGCCGCCGATACCACCAATATCGCCCCGTCCATCTGCGCCGCTCCCGTGATCATGTTCTTCACATAGTCCGCATGCCCCGGACAGTCCACGTGCGCATAGTGACGGTTCGCCGTCGAGTACTCCACATGCGCCGTCGCTATCGTTAATATCTTCGTCGCATCTCGCCGCCCCTGCGACTCCGACGCCTTCGCTACCTCATCATACGAAACAAACTTCGCCAATCCCTTCTTCGCCAACTGCTTCGTGATCGCAGCCGTCAACGTCGTCTTCCCATGGTCCACGTGCCCTATCGTCCCCACGTTCACATGCGGCTTCGTCCTCTCAAACTTAGCCTTTGCCATAGAAGATACCCTCCTTTACGCGAGGCCCGTCAGGTGGCCAAGCTTGTCCGTAACGAGATCCGGCGGCACCCGGTCGTAGTGCGAAAACTGCATCGTATGAACCGCCCTACCCTGGGTGAGAGACCGGAGACTCGTCGCATACCCGAACATATCCGAAAGGGGCGCTCGCGCTGTGATGACTTGTGCGTTCGCACGATGGAACATCCCTTCCACTTTTCCTCTTCGCATATTGATATCGTTAATCACTTCTCCGACGTATTCGACGGGGAGGACGACCTCGATGTCCATGATCGGCTCGAGGAGAACGGGCGAGCCGCGCCGCATCCCGTCCGTAAAGGCCATGCCCGCCGCGGCCCGGAACGCGATGTCGGTCGAATCGACCTCGTGGTAAGCGCCGTCCACGAGCGAGACCTTGACGTCGACGACGGGATAGCCGCCGAGCGGCCCGCTCGCCATCGACTCGCGCACGCCTCCCTCGACGTACGGAACGAAATGCTTGGGCACGACGCCGTCCTTGATCTTGTTCACGAACAAGAAGCCTTTACCCGGCGCGGGCTCGAGCTCGAGAACGACGACGCCGAAATGCCCCCGCCCGCCGCTCTGGCGGACAAACTTGCCTTCGGCGCGCGTCGGGGCCGTGATCGTTTCCTTGTAGGCCACCTGCGGGCGGCCGACCGTGGCGCCCACGTCGAACTCCCTGAACATCCGCTCGACGAGGATCTCGAGGTGGAGCTCACCCATGCCGGAGATGATCGTCTGGCCCGTTTCGCCGTCGATCTTCAACCGGAACGTCGGGTCCTCCGTCGCGAGCTGCGTGAGCGCGTTCATCATCTTGTCCGCGTCCGCCTTCGTCTTGGGCTCGATCGCGATCGAGATCACGGGCTCGGGGAAACGCATCGACTCGAGCTGAATCAGATGCTTCGTATCGCACAGCGTGTCCCCGGTAACCGCGTTCTTGAGCCCGACGACGGCGGCGATATCGCCCGTGCCGATCTCGGTTATGTCCTCGCGCTTGTTCGCGTGCATACTCAAGAATCTGCTCGCCCGCTCCTTGCGGTCGCTCGAAGCGTTGAGGATCTGGCTGCCCGCCTTGATGGTGCCGCTGTATACCCGCACGAAATGGAGACGCCCCACGTACTTGTCGGTCTGCACCTTGAAAACGAGCGCCGTGAAGGGGGCGTCGTCCCGCGGGGGACGCTGCTCTTCCTTCTCGGTGTACGGGTTTGTGCCCTTCACCGGCGGCATGTCGCTCGGGCTCGGCAGATACGAGACGATCGCGTCGAGCACGCGCTGAACACCCTTGTTCTTGAACGCGGAGCCGGCGAATACGGGAACGAGCTTCGCGCCGAGGACGCCCTTCCTGATCGCCGCATGGATCTCGTCGAACGAGACGTCGGAGCCCTCGACGACATGGTGCATGACCTTGTCGTCCACATCCGCGAGCGCGTGCATCAGAATGTTCCTCGCTCTCGTGCTCTCCTCGAGTGAGCCGGCCGGTATCTCGGCCTCGCGGTACTCCGCGCCGAGGCTTTCCTCGTCGTAGTACAGCGCCTTCATCGGGATCAGGTCCACGATCCCCGTGAAGGAATCGCCCGACCCGATCGGTATCGTGACCGGCACGGCGTTCGCGCCAAGCCGCTCCTGCATCATCCGTACGGCGTTGTCGAAATCGCTCCCCACGCGGTCCATCTTGTTGATGAACGCGAGCCGCGGTATCTGGTACCGGTCGGCCTGCCGCCACACCGTTTCCGATTGGGGCTCGACGCCGCCGACGCCGCAGAAAACGACGACCAGACCATCGAGCACCCGGAGGCTCCGTTCCACCTCGACGGTGAAATCGACGTGCCCCGGTGTGTCGATGATGTTGATCTTATGGTCGTTCCAGAAGCAGGTCGTGGCGGCGGACATGATCGTGATCCCCCGCTCCCTCTCCTGCTCCATCCAGTCCATCACGGTGCTTCCCTCGTGCACCTCACCCATCCGATGGACCTTGCCGGTATAGAAGAGAATCCTCTCGGTCAGGGTAGTCTTGCCCGCATCGATGTGGGCCGCTATCCCGATGTTGCGGACCGTCTCAAGAGGAAAATCTCTGGTCATCAAGCCTCTCCTCGCCGGGGCTTCCTGATTTCGCCCCGATGAAAGAGGCGCGATACGTCAGGTGAGCCTTAAGCGGCAGGTGTCGTAAAGCAAAGTCTGCTTGTTCATCAGTTGTGTCCCTCACCCTCCTCGGGGCCCGCGTGTACAGACCCCAATTTGGATTTGCCCCATCCACCCCGCCAAAAAAAATCTATGCAAACTCGGCACTCAGCAGTAACCGAGCGACACTCTACCAGCGATAGTGCGCGAAGGCCTTGTTCGCCTCCGCCATCTTGTGCGTGTCTTCCCGCTTCTTTACCGATGGTCCCTCGTGCTTGTACGCGAGCATGAGCTCGATGGCAAGCCGTTCCGCCATCGTATGTTCCGGCCGCGTCTTGGCGTAGCCGATGATCCACCTGAGGGCGAGCGCGAGCCGCCGGTCGGAGCGCACCTCGATCGGCACCTGGTATGTCGCGCCGCCGACCCTGCGGGAAGTCACCTCGAGGACGGGCTTTACGTTTTCGATCGCCTTGCGCATCACCTCGAGCCCCTTCTGTCCCGTCTTGTCCTCGATGATATCGAGCGCGCCGTAAACGATCCTCTCCGCGGTGCCCCGCTTGCCGCGCTTGAGCACGTAGCTGATGACGCGGGAAACGAGGGCGTCCGAGTACTTCGGATCGGATATTATATCTCGTTTTACTACTTCACGCCTGCGTGGCATCTCATCAATCTCCCTGGATATTAGGCGGCGGTCTTCTTCGGTTTCTTGACGCCGTACTTCGAGCGGCCCTTGTTTCTGCCCTCGACGCCGGTCGAATCGAGCGCGCCGCGGATGATGTGGTAGCGGACGCCGGGAAGGTCTTTCACGCGCCCGCCGCGGATGAGAACGATCGAGTGCTCCTGAAGGTTGTGCCCTTCGCCGGGAATATACGAGGTGACCTCGTAGCCGTTCGTGAGCCTCACGCGCGCCACCTTGCGGATCGCCGAGTTCGGCTTCTTGGGCGTCGAGGTGTACACGCGCGTGCATACTCCCCGCTTCTGGGGACAGCTTCTGAGGGCGGGTGCGTGCGTTTTCTTCCGAACGACCTTGCGTCCTTTGCGAATGAGCTGGTTGATAGTCGGCACGTAAACCCCTTAATTCATACTAAGACAATAAGTTACTAACCTTTTGCGCACCGTTGGTCTCGGAAAAGGGGACGCAAAAGTGCAATTTAGCAATTTGCCCGAGGCTTGTCAAGTAAATATTTGCTAGCGGTTTAAGACACTTCCTCCTTCATCTTCGTGATGAGCTCCGCGAGCTCCTCCTCCGCAAACTCCCGTTCGAGGAGCTCCTCCTCGCTCACTTCCTCCGCGATCCTGACCTGACTGTATTTCTGGAGGCCCGTTCCCGCCGGAATGAGGTGTCCCATGACGACGTTTTCCTTGAGCCCGCGCAGGTAATCGACCTTGCCCTGGACCGCCGCCTCGGTGAGAACGCGCGTCGTTTCCTGGAAGCTCGCCGCGGAGATGAAGCTCTCCGTCGTCAGAGACGCCTTCGTGATGCCGAGGAGCAGGGGCTTGAATGTGGCGGGCTTCCCTTTCTCCCGCATCGAGCGCTCGTTCTCCTCGCGGAACTCGGCCTTGCTTATGATATCCCCCTCGAGGAAGCGGGTGTCCCCCGGATCCTCGACGACGACCTTCTGGAGCATCTGCCGCACGATGACCTCGATGTGCTTGTCGTTGATGCGTACGCCCTGGAGCCGGTAGACCTCCTGGATCTCGTTCACGAGGTAGTTCTGCGCGGCGTTCACGCCCTTGATGCTGAGGATGTCGAAGGGATTGACGGGACCCTCGGTGAGGTTGTCGCCCGCCTCGACCCGGTCGCCCTCGTATACCCGCAGATGCTTGCCCTGGGGAACGAGGTAGGAGCGCTTGTCGCCGCCGTCGGAGGTCACGTTGATCTTGCGCATGCCCTTCATGACGCCTCCGAACTCGATGATGCCGTCGATCTCCGAGACGACCGCGGCCTCCTTGGGCTTGCGGACCTCGAAGAGCTCGGCGACGCGCGGGAGGCCTCCCGTGATATCGCGCGTCTTCGATATGTCCTTCGGAATTCTGCAGATAATGTCGCCCGGAAGTATCTCGGCGTCGCGGTGCAGCATGATGTGCGCCCCGGTCGGCACGATGAAGTTACCGGCGACCTTGCCGTTCTTGTCGAGAAGCTCGATGTGCGGGTGGAGCTTCTTGTCGCGATCGTCGATGACGACCATCTGCCTCAGCCCCGTCTTGTCGTCGTGCTTCTCCTTGAGGGTGACTCCCTCCTTGATGTCGACGAAGCGGAGACGCCCGCCCCGGTCCGCGATGATCGAATCCGAGTACGGATCCCACTCGTACATGATCGCGTCCTTGTCGACCTTGTCGTTCTCCTTCACCTTGAGAGCGGCGCCGTAGGGGACGCCGAAACGCGCCCGGATGCGCTCGCTCTTCTCGTCGCGAATGAGGATTTCCCCCTTGCGGCCGACCGCGATCACGTTCTTGGCGCGGTCCACGACCGTCTTGATCGTCTTGAACTGGATGACGCCCGGGTGGTTCGTCGTCTTCTGCGTCTGCTCGGCGATACGCGACGCGGTGCCTCCGACATGGAATGTGCGGAGGGTGAGCTGCGTCCCCGGTTCGCCGATCGACTGCGCCGCGATGACCCCGACTGCCTCGCCGAGGTCGACGAGCTTGCCGGTCGCGAGATTGCGCCCGTAACAGAAGGCGCATGCGCCG